>NZ_MWQL01000016.1:0-78949 GCF_002210325.1 Fibrobacter sp. UWB1 | reverse complement strand
CGTCTCGAGGATCTTCAAACTCTAGATACTCTCCGTCGTAGCCGGCAAAAAGGCTGTCCATATTGGGGTGTTCCTTATTTTTTTCAATCGCAGCGAGAGAATCAACAACTCGTTTACTTTTTGTTGAATCAGCCTCCCAGAAACCGTCCCTACATGTTTCATAGATATATTCACCAAAAGCTTCAACAGTAGTTGTATCGCCATCGTCACAAACAGGCTCAAGCTCAAAGCTACTACTCGACTCTGCTACAGACGAACTGCTATTCTTACCGCTTACGGAACTAGAGGATTTCTCTTCAATCGAGGAAGAAGACTTATCCTTGCCGGAACTCTTTTGAGAAGACGAGGATTGGAGATCCCCGCTCGAGGCGGGGATGACAGAAGACGAAGAATCGTCGCCCGGTTCCGGCGAAACAGAAGAAGAGGATTCATCGCCACATGCTGTGAGCAGGGCTAGGAGAATGGACAGAGCCAAAGCGTTTGCAAAAATCTTCACAGAAGACCTCCGAACCTCAAATAAATTCACGAGAAATATAGAAATAAGTTGTGTATGAAATCGGCGGCCTTTCGACCGCCACATTTTATTAAAAGGTTTATTTCAAGTCACGAATTTTTGCTTCCGGAAGCCCCGTAACTGCAGAAATTTCTGTCACAGAGAGTTTTCCCTGTTCAAGCATTTTCTTCGCAATATCCATTTTCGTTGAATACTCGGCTACGGCTCGATCAAAATCGCTCATGTCCACAGTCATAAGATACCTCGAACTGAAATTACATAATTTCACCTCGTTTTGCAAGACCTTGAACACGGGATCATTTGCAAATTCACTGAAATCGGCTTCGCGATTCAACGTGTCGATGGCGCGGAGCCACTGAGCCAAGCGGCAGTTGTCGCCGACATAGTCCTTCGCGTTCTTGAGAAACTTCGCCACTTCAACCAACGTCACTGTCTGCCGGTCAAAATAGGACACTGTGGTAACCAAGCTCGCCAGGAATGAACGGGTTCACGAGTTTCGGATTAGCGATGCGGTCCGAGCCAATCAAGCCCAGTGCTGCATTCACAAGGTCCGTCGTGAGCATCAAGTTCTTTTCATTGGCAAGAATTTTCTTGATGCACCCGTCGTTGTAGAAATACACGTTCCTGTGTTCGTATTGTTTGACAAAGGCGTCGATGTCCTGCCCGTTATCGTTTGCATTCTTGAGTTTGCCGAGAAATTGAGCAAATTCATTTCTTTCCATTATTTTTTCCTAAACCGGGGAACAGCCCCCGAAAAGCGAATAGAGAGTTCTCCCTATCTATACACTAATACGCCACTTTGGAAAAATCAGTCTGATTTCACCCCTGTTTGAAGGCCTCAATCAACGTAAAAAAAACTTCACGTTTATACAAAACAATCATAAACCCTACTTGTCTCGGGTACAGTCATATTCCACTTTGGACTACGAAAAGGCGGGGCTTGCGCGCTCCGTTTTTTTATTTTTGTCGTCATGAGCTATTCTTTGTTTGAAAAATTTGGTCATATCCCCAGTTTTTGCGCCCCGCTGTTTGGGCTGTTATTTGTTGCATCTTTAATTTCTTGCGCCGGTAACGGAAAGCCGCTGACCGAATCGGACCCGCAGTCCGAAGGTTCGCAAGCAGCTAATTCCGGGAGCTACACCGACGACTATTTTGACGAAGGCTCGGCCGGACAATCCGGCAGCGCCTCGAATTCCACCCGCAAGAACGCACCCGGCGCTATCGGGAGCGACGGATTCAGCTTTACGCTGCCCGCAGGCGACTGGGCTCTCGTGGGCGACGAGGGCGGCGCCCACGAGAGCGGCGTCCCATACGAATTTTATAATGCAAGCACGGGACGCCGCGCGGTCCTGGTCGAAATCGAACTCCCGAAGGGCGAACCCATGCGACTCATGGACCGCGCCCAGATGGAAATGCAAGCATTTGAATCTAGCGGCAAGAAAGCGACTCTCGCCGAGACCTACCCCGAAGAAAATTTCGGCGGTACAGGCGTCTTCTTTGATGTTGCAGGCAAGCGCTACGACAGCCCCTACGAGGCCGTCGGCTTTGTCACAGGCGCAGGGAGCCGCGTGTACACGCTCACGCTTTCTGCCACCGACACGCCGCTCCAGCCGGGCGAACTCAAGAACGAATGGAAGGAATTCTTCGCGAACTTCAGCATGCGCGAAACTGCTGCAAGCGAAGGCCCGGAACTTTCGCCGAACAACGTGCAAAGCTTTGACTCCCCCACGCTCGGCTACACCTGGGCCGTCAAGGACACCCTCTGGCATCACTGGACAGGAATCGCCCGCCAGAACGACGACCCGGACCTGGTGCTCAGCAACAAGGCCGAAGACGTTTCACTGTTCGTTTACGGCGCGACTGTAGAAAGCGACGCCGTCAATTCGCAAGATTTGTTCAAGGTGCTGCTCGTGCGCCTGGGTGTCGACCCCAACAATCCCACACTTGAAATACACCGTCAAAAAGTCGGCGACCGCTACGCGCAAGACTTTACCCTGACTCACGTGGTCAACAAGTTCGACTTCTACTACACAGGCCGCTATTTCTATGACGACGGCCGCGGGATCTTGATTGTGAGCTGGACCCAAGGCGTGAACAAGAAAAAGTACGCCAAGGTCATGCAACACGGTATCGAAGGCCTGACCGTGGGCGAAAATCCGGCCGCCAAAAACGCAGCCACCGACCCCGAATCGGCCAAGAAACTCGCCAAGTTCAACGCCGCCATCATGAGCCAGGTGGGCATTCTGCGCCTGCTCGAAAACCAGCCGCTCGTAGCACTCAGCTACTTTGAACGCGCCAACCGCATGGACCCCGAAGAGCCTCTCTACCTGATCAACTGCGGATTCGTGTACCAGATGAAGGAACTTTACGGCCCGGGCATCAGCCACTTTGAAAGCCAGCGCGAACTGGTGCAAAAGAACGGCAAACTGCTCTCGATTTTGGGCGAAATGTACGAAGCCCTGTTCGACTACGGCCGCGCCCGCGAATGTGCCGAAGCAGCCCTCCGCTACACGCCGAACAATCCGGAATACGTAATCAACTTGAGCGACGCCCTCTGGGGACTCGGTCAGCGAAACCAGTCGCTGGTGGTGGTGCAACGCCTTTACGATACGCAGCCAAGCAGCCGCCTGGGCGTCTACCTCGCGAAAACTTACATGGGCCTCGACCAGTACGCCGAAGCCGTCGACATTCTTTACCAGGTGCGCCGCCGCTTTGGCATGAGCGTGGAACTCGGAAGCACCTTGATGGATGCCCTCATGTTCCTTGGCCGCTACGAAGAAGCCCGCGCCATTAGCGAAGAAACCTTGGCCAAGGACCGTAACGACTACAAGATTTGGACGACGCAGGGCAAGATTCTGTTCTACAGCCGCAACTACCGCGACGCCGAAAAGTCACTCACCAAGGCGCTCGCCTTAAAGCCCGATAACGAAGACGCCAAGAGTTTCCTCTCCGCCACGAAGGCATTCCTCGGCAAGGCAGACAACCGCACGCTGCAAAAGCCGATTACACCGGTAGAAGAACGCACCAAGAACCTGAAGAGCCTCCTCAGCGAAAGCGCCAAAAAGCAAGGCACCGAAGGCGATTTCCCCGCCGTGGTGCATTACAACAAGCAGACCTTGAAAGCCGAAAAGGGCGCGAACTGGGTCCGCACCGACGAAATGCTCATGGAAATCCTCGACATTCGCGGCGCCGCCATCTATCGCGAATTTACGTTCGACTTCTTGCCGGGATTCGACCGCATTTACCTGAACGCCCTCGAAGTCTACGACAGCAACTGGAACCTGAAGCAGAAGGCGAACCTGAATGGCGCCTACATTACCTACGCCACCGAAATCGGCGGCCAGAACGAATCGCAGACGGCGCATTTCCCGCTGCAAGAGCTTGAACCGGGTGACTTTATTTACTTGCAGTTCAGCCGCACCAACATCGAAAACAAGGGCATGATTCCCTACACCGACTTCGTGAGCAGCAAGGACGTTCCTGTGGGCCAGTCCAGCTTCCGCATTTACGCCGACACCGCCCGTTTTGTGACCGAAGAATACGGCCCGCTCGAAAAGAAGGCCATCAAGGGCGGTATCGAATGGAAGATCGAAAACCCGGTCATTATCCGCAAGGAACTTTACATGCCCGTGTACCGCGACTTTGGCGCAGGCCTGATGCTTACCGGCAAGCAGGAATGGAAGAACGTGGGCGAAGATTACCAGAACCTGATCAAGCACCAGTTCAAGCAGGCCGTGAGCGTGCGTGAAAAAGCCCGCGAAGTCCGCGGCAGCAAGGCAAACGACAACGCTGTGAAGGCCATCGTGAACTTTGTGCGCCACGATATCCGCTACCGCGACATTCGATTCGGCGGACACAGCCTGATTCCGCAAACCGCCGAAGTCACGCTCAAAAAGCATCAGGGCGACTGCAAGGACATGGCGCTTTTGCTCAAGGAAATGCTTGAATCGATTGGCGTCAAGAGCTACCTCACGGCCATCCACCTGACCGAAGAAGGCTTTGCCGGTCTCCCGACGATTCAGCAGTTCAACCACATGATTCTCTACATTCCGGCGCAGGGTCAAGTCACCGAACGCTGGGTCGATGCCACCGACAAAACCGGCAACGATCGCCCCGTACCGCTCGACATGGAAGGCAAGGTCGCGCTCGTGATTAACGACGACAGCAGCCATGTGGTCACTACGCCGATTTTGGAAGACAATCAGGAGCACCAGATTGGCATTGAACACCGCCTGTTTATCGGAAACGACGGCGCCTGCGAATTCCGCGACTCGATTTCGCTGCAGGGCAAGTTTGCAAGCGTCATGCGTAACCGTTTCTATGGCCGCGACGCCAAGGAACAGGAAAAGCTGATGGAAGACTTCCTCGCTTCGGGTATCCCCGACGTAAGCATCGGAAACATCCGTATCGAAAATCTCGCCGAATTCAACAAGCCGCTCGCCCTGATTGTGACTTACGCCTCCAAGGGATACTTTGGCCAAGGCGGCTCCGAACTCAAGGGACGCTTCCCGAACGTGTGGGAACGCAGCCTGTTCAAGCTCCCGAAAGTTTCCAAGCGTCACCACCCAATTCGCATGCCGCACGAAACGCAGTTTGCATACAAATTAAGCGTCACCGCCCCAAGCGGCAAGAAAGTCAAAATCACGGGTCCGAAGCCGCTTAATCGCGACCCGGATTACGTGAGCTACGAGAAGAATTTTGACGGCAAGAACAGCATCAAGTGGACCACCTTCGCGCTTTACGCCGACCCCGCCGAATACAACAAGATTCGCGAGGAATGGACCTACTTGCTCAGCGAAACCAGCCCGATGATCGAGATAAAGTAGTTGGTAGAGCTTAGTTGGTAGAACTTAGAATGACCGCGATTTCTAAGTTCTAAGCTCTACATTCTAATTGCAACATTGGCGCTCTTTCAGAGCGCATTTAGTTCGGCTCAGCCATGTCAAAGCAGAAACTGCTTTGCCGCGGCGTTCGCCTTTTACTAAATTTCCGCTCACTATGAGCATTTCTATTCCTCAGTTGCCTAAGGGCACACGCGATTTTTACCCGGAAGCCGAGCGCATCCAGAATTACATTTTTGACACCTGGCGTAGCGTCGCCGAATCTTTTGCCTACGAAGAATACGAAGGCCCGATGTTTGAACATCTGGAGCTTTATACAGGCAAGTCCGGCGAAGAAATCGTAAGCCAGCTTTACAACTTTAAAGACAAGGGCGACCGCGAAATCGCACTCCGCCCCGAAATGACTCCGACGCTCGCCCGCCTCGTGATCCAGAAGGCCCGCGAACTCAAGAAGCCTTTCAAGTGGTTCAGCATGCCGCGCCTGTTCCGTTACGAAAAGGCTCAGAAGGGCCGTCTCCGCGAATTCTTCCAGCTGAACATGGACATTATCGGTACCGAAAGCATTTACGCCGAAGCCGACCTGATGGCAGCCATTGCTACCATGCTCCGCAAATTCGGCCTCAAGGACGGAGAATTTGCGATTGGCGTCTCTAGCCGCAAACTTTTGGCCACTTACCTCGAAGAAATCGGCGCCCCGAATCCGGCGCTTGTTTACCCGGTGCTTGACCGTCGCTTGAAAATCGGCCCCGAAGCATTTGCCAAGGCGCTCGCCGATGCAGGTCTCAGCGAAGACCAGGTGAAAAAGCTCGACGACTTCATGAGTTGCAAGAGCATCGAAGAAGTCAAGACCAAGGTGCATAGCGAAAACGCGACTGCCGCCCTCGCCGAAATCGAAGACCTGTTCGCAACGCTTACCGCCGCAGGCTACGGCGAATGCGTGAACCTGGACCTCAGCATTGTTCGCGGCCTCGCCTACTACACCGGCATCGTGTTCGAAGTATTTGACAAGGGCAAATCCATGCGCGCCATCGCCGGCGGAGGCCGTTACGACAGCCTCACCGAAAAGCTCGGTGGCGAACGCATTCCAGGCGTGGGATTCGGCATGGGCGACGTGGTGCTCGCAGACTTGCTCGCCGAACACAACTTGCTCCCGAACCCGAAGCAAAGCGTAGACTTCTACATCGCAAGCTTTACAAACGACATGAAAAAGGTGTTCAAAACTGCCCAGGTATTCCGCAACGCCGCAGGTAACACGAACGCCAAGCCGTTCTCGGTCGCTCACCCGCTCGCCCCCATGAAAATGGGCAAGCAACTTGACCAGGCCAACTACCAGGGCGCCAAGATCGTCGTCTACGTCGACGGTTCCAAGGCCGCCGAAGGTGAATTCGAATACAAGGACATGCGCACCGGCGAAATGTTCGTCGGAAACGTAGACGCCATCGTAGAACGACTCAACACCGAGGTAAAGAAAGACTAACCAATTCGGAATTCGAAATTCAGAGTTCGGAATTACTTATCAGGCAGCTCCGCCAAGATTGTATTAATTCAGAATTCCGAAATCCGAATTCATAATTATACTATGATGTCCCCCCTAAAAGTCCTCCTTTCTATCATCAGCCTGTTCGCGGTGCTGGGCTTTATCGCCATCATCTACCCCGATGACGGAATCCATATTGGCGACACAACGCTCCGCTACCCGAAGCTCACCGAAATCTTCGTAAAGCAGTCCGCCGGCGATTCGCTTAGCGATTCTACCCAGGGCGACCCCGAAGAAGCTATCCGTGAGATGATGGAAGCAACCAAACGCAAAGAGTTTGCCGCCTTTAGCGACTCGCTCAAATTCTATGAGGACTTTTTTGAAAAGGGAAGAACGCGCTTTGATTTGCCGAACAACGACGCCACGTGGTTTGACCGATTCTTCTTGCACCTGGAACTCGCCTCACTCGATTCGAACGTTGTACACGTTGTGCATTACGGTGATTCACAGCTTGAAGAAGACCGAATCTCGGCCACCATTCGCGAGGACTTGCAAGATGAATTCGGTGGTGCAGGCCCGGGCATGATGCCCGCCATTATGACCGTGCCGTCTATGACTACTAGCCATGCAGGCGTCGGCGCCCTTTCGCGCTACATTCTGTTTGGGCCCAAAGAAGACGAAGCTGAACATACACGCTATGGACCTTTGGCCCAGCTCGCCAAGCTTGAAGGCGAAGCCTCCATTACCATCCAGCGCCGCAAGGAACGCAAGAAACAGTTCAGCCATGTGGGCGGTTACAGCACCATTCGCCTCCTCACAAACAAGAACGCTCGCCTCAAGGTCAGACTCAACGTAAACCAGACCGTCGTAGACACCGTGGGCCAAGAAGAAGACGGCTCTCCGAAAGAAAAGCGCTCTACCAAAGTGGTCGACGCCGGCGAACCGGTTATCGACACTTACAACAAACTCAAAGTTTTCACCTGGAAACTAAAGGACACCACCTCCATTGCCAAGATGTACCTTTCGGGCAACGCCGAAGTCTACGCCATTTCGGCAGACGGTGCTTACGGTGTCGCCGTCGACAACGTGGCCATGCGCGGTTCTTCGGGTACGATATTCCATCGCATCGACTCTGAACTTCTGGCCGAATCTTACAAGGCCATGAACGTAAAACTCATCATCATGGAATACGGCGGAAACTTGGTGCCAAGCATCAACTCCGGCAACATTGAATGGACCAAGAAAATCATCACGCGCCAGATTCAAGCCATTCAAAAGGCGAACCCCGACGCCGACATCTTGTTTATTGGCCCCGCCGATATGGCTCGCCAAAAAGACGGCCAGTGGCAGACGTATTCCGGCCTAGCGATGACAATCAAGGCCCTGCGTGAAGTCGCGCTCGAAAACGGCGCCGCCTACTGGGACATGCACCGCGTGATGGGCGGGAACGGAGCCATGATCAAGTGGGTGAACAAGGATCCCGCACTCGGGTTCACCGACCACATTCACTTTACGCGCCGCGGTGCCGCCTACATGGGCGACCTGTTCTGCTCGGCACTGCGCATGCACTACGACTACTTCAAGTTCCGCGACCGTCACAACATCAGCGACGAAAAATTGAAGGAACTGCACCAGTGGAGCGCCGAAAACAAGCCTGCCCCCAAGCCTGTCGCCAAACCAAAGCCCACCGCCAAGCAAGCAGTTAAACCAGCCAAGCCAAGCTCAAACAAAGCCGTAAAGGCAAATTCTGCAGCAAAGGCAGCCCCGGCAAACAGAAAAGCTGATTCGAAAGATTTAAACAAAGGAGCGAAGAAAAAGTGAAACACGTACTCCTTGGTATTGCGCTACTCACGCTTTCCGCTTTTGCAAAAGACATGCCGACAGCTCCCGGCAGTTTTTCCGTCGACATTTCTCGCTACGACTTTATCGACACGACACAGAACGTAATCAAATTCCCCAAGGGCAACGCCTCGTTCAACGCGTTCTTTAACAAAATGGATACGCTCGTGTTCGAAAACCGCGGCCAGGTTCGCATTCTGCACGTGGGCGGTTCGCATTTGCAAGCCGACGTAATCTCCGGCCGTATTCGCGAGCACCTCATTAAGGAATACCCGGGTGCCTCTGCCGGCCGCGGGTTCGTGTTTCCGTATTCTGCCGCCCGCACCAACACGCCTGCGAGCTACGCCAGCGCCTACAAGGGCATCTGGGACATGAACAAAAACGTGCAGCGTGAAATCAAGAAGCCGCTCGGCCTGCTTGGCATTGCCGTGAGCACCAGCGACCCGCGTTCCGAAATCACGCTGTTCCTCGACAAGTACAACTCTACCCCGATTTGGGGCGAAACCAAACTCAGACTTTTTGGTTACAGTGACAACAACGACGTAGTTCCTGTACTGCGCGTCGATTCGACCGACATTTACGGCATTCTCGATTCCGCAAGCCAGAGCTACGTGTTTACAAGCCCGCGCCCGATTGACACCATTCAAATCGCTTTCCGCTGGATCGATTCCTTGAAGCAGGCCGAGATTTCCAAGTTCATTACCGACTCGCTTTTCCAGGATTCTATCGCCCGCGCCAAAGAAGATTCCATCAAGAAGGCAACCGGCGATACCGCCCAGAACAAGAAAGATTCCAACGTGATTCCGGCAAAGATTCCGAACAACGTTGCCTTGCCCGAAGTCGCCCGCGATTCCATGTTCCAAGGTGAATGCGACGTTCTCGACACGGCATGCCTGCGTCGCGAAGAGGCCAAGAGCAAATCCCGTAGCTGTGCCGAAAAGTTGAACAAGCCCGCAGTCAATTACGCCGAGGGCGAAATCGACGCCACCAATTACGCCAACGAACATTGCATCGAACAAGCCGCCGTACCCGACTCTGTCAAGAAGAACGCTCGTCCGCGCTTTACGCTTACCGGCATTCTCACCGAAACCGACGCTCCGGGCATTACCTACACGGGCGTAGGCATCAACGGCGCAAAGGTTCACGACTACTTTGAAGAAGTCTGCCCGCAGTTCGAAAAGGAACTTTCATTCTACAAGCCCGACCTCGTCATTTTCGCCATCGGCATTAACGATGCAAACGTGGAAAAGTTTAACGACAAGCAATTTAAAGACGACTACGACAAGCTCATTGCCCGCATCAAGAAAGTGAACCCGAATGTGGCGATTATTTTCGAGACCAACAACGACATGTATCGCAAGGTCAAGAAGAAACGTTTCGTGCAGCACCCGAACGGCGATGTCGCCCGCAAGGCATTCTTCGCCCTGGCCGAAAAGCACAAGGCTGGCGTTTGGGACAAGTTCGGCATTATGGGCGGCCTCGGCTCCATGGCCAAATGGGAGAAAGCCGACCTCGCCAAAGCCGACAAAGTGCATTTCAAGCTTTCAGGCTACAACCTCCTTGGCGATCTGTTCTACAAGGCTATCATCAACTGCTATCAAGAACACATCGCCAACCTCCCCGCCGAAAAGAGGAAAGACTAACCTAACCACTGTTTACAGCCTACTGTCTACTTCCTACTCCTATGCTTGATTACGTCATTCCATTTCTCACCCGCACCTTTGCGTTTGACCCGAACAGTCCCCTGCTGTTTACGCAGTTCTATTTCTGGGGATTTTTCGCCTGCGTTTTCGCCGTTCTCACCCTGATCAAGAACCGCATCCTGCTGCGTAACGCCTTCTTGTTTGCGACAAGCATGTTCTTCTACTACAAAACGAGTGGAAGCTACGTCTGCATTCTTATTTTCTGCGTGGTCGCTAACTTCTTCATTGGCAAATGGATCGAAAAAGCCGAAGAGCAATGGAAAAAGAAACTCTGGATGATCATCGTGGTCATTATCGACCTGCTAGTGCTTTGCTACTATAAATACTCTTACTTCTTCCTGGACGCACTTTACGACTTTACCGGAATCGAACTCCACGTGTACAATTTCTTTGCCGCGGCAAGCAACAAGATGTTCGGCACGCATTCGCTGGTCGACACCATCATTTTGCCGGTGGGTATTTCGTTCTTCACCTTCCAGGCAATGAGTTACTGCATCGATATTTACCGCGGTAAAATCAAGGCTGTCGACAACATCCTGAATTTTGGCTTTTACCTCACGTTCTTCCCGCAGCTTGTGGCTGGCCCGATTGTGCGCGCCGACAAGTTCGTGCCGCAACTTTACCGCAAGTATTTCTTGCCCCGCCGTACCTTCGGTATCGCCGTATTCTGGATCCTGAACGGCCTCGCCAAAAAGATCATCTTGAGCGACTACCTGGCCACCAACTTCGTGGACCGAGTCTTTGACACTCCCCTGCTGTTTACCGGCCTTGAAAACCTGATTGCGCTCTTTGCATACTCCCTGCAAGTTTATGCCGACTTCTCGGGCTATACCGACATCGCCATTGGCGTTGCACTCCTGATGGGATTCCGCCTGCCGCAGAACTTCAACAGCCCCTACAAGGCCCTCAGTCCCACCGAATTCTGGCGTCGCTGGCACATTAGCCTTTCGAGCTGGTGGCGCGACTACCTGTACATTCCCCTGGGCGGCAACAGGAATGCCACCGTCGGCACCTACTTCTGGATGGCGTTCTTGAGCCTTGTGGCAATCATGCTTTCGGGCAGCGTGCTCGTGGGCGTCATGCTTGGTCTCCTGTTCGCCTACATTTCCGTTGTCGCCTACTTTAGGCCCGAATCGCGCAAGTTCATTACCACCAACATGAACGCCATGGCCACCCAGATTGTGGGCGGTTGGTGGCATGGAGCCAGCTGGAACTTTATCATTTGGGGTGGTCTGAACGGCTTTGGCCAGGTATTCAACAAAATCTGGTGCAAGCGCAGCCTCAAGTTCCGCGCCATCGCCTCATTCATCCTGTTCGCTGCAAGCGCCATAATCTTCAAGCAGACGCACACCGCCATCTTCGCGATTACTGCAGTCTACTTCGGCGTGCTCTTCACCGGCATTTACGCCGTATGGGTGTTCCGCCTGTTCAGCGACAAGACCTTCCACTGGATTTATGTTGCCTGGAACGTGTCGCTAACCTTCGTTTTCATCACGTTTACGCGACTCTTCTTCCGCGCAGGTTCGAACCTAGACCCTGCCGAAGCCAACGAAGTCGCCTGGAATACCGCCAAGAACATGGTACAGCAAATGGGTTGCGCCTGGAAATGGGGCACTCTTGGCACTATAGCCTGGGAACACATCAACATCATTCTCGTATTCATCGCGGGCATGCTTATCCACTGGATTCCCAAGAAGGTCAAGAGCCGCTACCGCATCGCATTCGCGTCGCAGCCGCTACCGCTGATGGTCGCAAGCACCGCGTTCATCATCTTCGTGATTTACCAGTTCATGAGCGCAGACTCCTGCCCCTTCATCTACTTCCAGTTCTAGTAGCGCCAACGGCGCATACGAAAAAAGCTCATGATAAACATCATGAGCTTTTGCTTTAAAAGTAATTTCTGAAATGAGCCGCGAATTAAACCGCAGGCATTTTGACGGTGCGGTTGAATTCTTCAGGAGTGGTGAAGGTAGGCACAATCTCGTGCAGAGCCTTGATGGCCTTCTGGTCATCGTTGGCGCTGGCGGCGTTCTTCAAGTTCCACAGCTGGTTAATGAACTTGTCCATGTCGATTTCGATCTGCTTACCGATGTAAATCAACTTGTTCTTCGTCTTCTGCAGGCCTTCTTCGCTCATGAGCAGCTCTTCGAGCAGCTTTTCGCCCGGACGCAGCCCCGTAAACTTAATCGGGACATCCTTGTAAGGCACTTTGCCGTACATGCGGATCAAGTTTTCGGCCAAAGTCACGATCTTTACCGGGTGGCCCATATCGAGCACAAAGATTTCGCCACCGTGAGCAATCGAGGCTGCCTCTAGCACCAGGCTCACCGCCTCCGGAATCGTCATAAAGTAGCGGATAATGTCGGGGTGAGTCACCGTCACAGGCTTGCCCTGTTCAATCTGACGCTTGAACAGTGGAATCACGGAACCGTTCGAGCCCAGCACATTGCCAAAGCGAGTCGTCACGAATTCGGTATCGCCACTCTTCTGCTGAGCCAAGAACTGCACAATCATTTCGCAGCAGCGCTTAGAGGCACCCATCACGTTAGTGGGGTTCACCGCCTTGTCGGTACTGATCATCACAAACTTCTTGACGCCGTTCAGAACCGCGAGTGTACCCATGTTAAACGTACCGATGACGTTATTTTTAATGGCTTCCATGGGGTTGTTTTCCATGAGCGGCACATGCTTATGGGCCGCCGCATGGAACACCACCTGGGGCTTGTACTTCTTAAAGATCTGGTTCATGCGGAAGTAGTCGCGCACCGAGGCGATCAAAGTCACCAGGTTCAGCTTGTCGCCGTATTCCATGCGCAATTCCTGCTGAATATCGTAGGCATTGTTTTCGTAAATGTCCACGATAATCACCTGCTTCGGATTGTACTTCGCAATCTGGCGCACCAGTTCGCTACCGATACTGCCGCCACCACCCGAGACCATGCAAACCTTGCCCTCGATAAAGTCGCGAATATCCTTATTGTCAAAGCGAATAGGGTCGCGGCCCAGCAAGTCTTCTACGTTAATATCGCGAATCTGGTTCACGTAGCTCGTGGTGCCATCGCCCACGTTCGAGGTATCAAGCAAGCTACCGATAAACGGCAACACCTTTACGGGCACGCCCGTTTTACCGCAAATATCCAAAATCGTCTGGCGATCTTTAGGCGGACAACTCGGAATAGCAAGAATAATCTGCTCAATGCGTTCTTCCCTCACGATTTTAGGAATGTCGGTCGTGGAACCAGCCACCAACACTCCTTCGAACATCTTGCCAATCTTGTAGCGGTCATCGTCAACCAGGCAAACCGGATTCAAGTGGGTCGCCACGCTAGACTTAAGGCCTTCTTCTTCGTCGGCCTGGTTGTTGCGGATTTCCTTGATCAACATCTGGGCGGCAGAACCAGCCCCCACAATCATGGTGCGGGTCTTGTTGGCCAGGCTCGCTTCCTTGTAACCCGTACGCACCAGGGACACAAAAGTGCCACGGAACATATAACGGAAGGCGCACACGCCCACAATGGCCACCAAGGTATGCAACACGGCGAATTCCACAAAAACCTGACGCTGGAACAAGTACACCAGACCGTAAGCGACCAACATGCCGCCGACAACACCCTTAATGCAGCTCAGGTAGTCGCGCTTGCTAAAGTAACGCCACAGTTTATTGTAGGCCCCGAAAAAGAGCAAGCCCGCAAAGCAGCCTATAACACAAGTAACAGAAATAATCAAGAGTTCAGGGCGGTTAATTCGTTCCGCAACCGCGGGCAATGGCCAGTTGGCAAAAAGCGCAGCCGCCACCACGATAAAGGCGTCGACCGCCGCCAGCACGCGCTTACGCAGTCTAAAGCTATTGAACAAATTCTTGACTTTCTCGTTAAACATCTAATGCCCCTTCTGATACGCCAAATATAAAATAATCTTACCTTAGAACATAAACACCAATCGCAAGTTTACGAATTTATCATCAAAAAATCCGTATTCCCCCATAAAGGCCACATGAGCCCCGCGGTAGCTCAAGGTGGGGGCGAGCGAATAATGCAGGGGGGCGCTATGAATAAAGCGCTTACGGCGAGTCTTGTAGGGGTCATCGATATCGCTACCGGCGTCAACACCCTTCCACAACCACTTGTGGTGGACGCCTACGAACAAGCTAGAAAGCCCGCTTAGGCCCAGATTGCCATAGATTGTCCAATCAATCGCCAAGCTATTGGGGCCGTTCGGGTTTCCCAGGGGCATTCCCAAATGAGCCATCTGCGCCATCGCCGTATCGTAATGGCAGTAGGTGTAAGGTTCTACACGGGCGATTTCGGCAATGGTTCCCAACTGCAGGGGTTTACCCCTCACAACCATATCGTACCCCGCCTGCATACCGAGCATACCCGCCCAGCGGTTGTTGCTGTACTTGTTTTCGTACACGGCCATCGGCGATTCCATGTCGTCCAAGAAGAATTCACCGTACACGCGCACCGCATTAAACAATCGGTAATTTATATCAAAAGCGAGTGCCCCGTTATTCACGCGTTCGGTGTAATTGCCCTTCTCTATAAACAGCGGAACCACCGGCACGAACAGCCATGGTTTATTTTCGTTGTACAGCACCTGCAGTTCGCTCATGCCCACGGTCAAGTTTCCTAAGGCGAGTTCATAGCGGTGGGCGTACAGGTTGCGGTCATTCAAGTTGTCCTTGCTGTAGCTCCAGCTATTCACGCGCAAGTCTGCATACACGCTAAACACGCGAAGCGGACCAAAGGTAAAGTCCAGGTTAAGCATATTGTACGGAAGAGCAAACTGGTTAAAGGCTAGGTTGTTGTAGTAGCCAGGGCCCCAGTGCAATACGTCGCGAGCCAAGGAGATTCGTGCCCAGGCGTAGTTCAGTCCCAAGTGCGCACGGTAACGCGCATAACTCACGTAATCGGCACCGGCGTTACCGTTTTCCGTTTGTACATCAAAGACTTCGCCATCAAAGCTCTTGGGCTTTTTCGCCGCGTGCTGTTCGGCATAAATGCGTGCGTCCAAATCAAAATCAAGCGAGTCTGCATAGCCACGCAAATACAGGCCGCCATCAATGCCCGGCCAAATCGTATCACCTAAGGCTTCTCCACCGCGGTAATCCATACCCAAAACTAGCGAAGCAGCAATTGCAAAATGATGAGCGTCTTTTCCTGCACCTAAAGAATCAGCATAGTACACTAGCGCATTACTTTCTTTATCTGCAAAATTTTTAACAAAGTCGTAATTACGACGAGGGTAAGTAAAGAACTGACGGGATTCGCCCACCGTCTGGCGGTGGTAGTCCATGAGCATGGGCAGGTAATCAAGCGTGCGCAGGTTGCGGTTATGCTCTGTGCCGAGGACCGACTGGGAAAATGCTAAAGACGTGAGTAGTAAGACTGCAGATAAAAACTTCTTCATAGTTCTTCTTCAAGATGCTGCCCCTGAGCGTCCTCAGGGTGACAATCAGGGTGACTCGTCAGTGTAACAATCAGTACAATTAGTATCGTAAAAAAAAGGGGTCGGCGAAAGCCGACCCCTGTATAATTCAGCGAATTACTTTTCGAACGGAACGAGTTCCACGCGGCGGTTCATTTCGCGGCCTTCCTTCGTTTCGTTATCGGCGATCGGCATTTCAGAACCGTAACCGATAGCACGCAGACGGTCCGCTTCGATACCCTTCTTCTTCAAGTGGTCCACCACAGCCTTGGCTCGCTTTTCAGAAAGCTTCTGGTTCGTAGTTTCAGAGCCGGTGTTATCGGTGTGGCCCTGCACTTCCAGGTTGGCAGACTTCACCTTGCGCATCAGGTTAG
The DNA here is from genome assembly GCF_002210325.1 of Fibrobacter sp. UWB1. NCBI lineage: Bacteria > Pseudomonadati > Fibrobacterota > Fibrobacteria > Fibrobacterales > Fibrobacteraceae > Fibrobacter > Fibrobacter sp. UWB1. The sequence goes on along the minus strand of NZ_MWQL01000016.1, from coordinate 62,774 downwards.
CGATATCGTTCAAGGTGGTGAAGCTCTTCTTGGTGAGCTTGGCAGAACCGGTCTGGAACTGGATACCCTTCTTGAGTTCGTCCAGGTTTTCCTTCTTGTTCACGGCGCAACCCACAGTGTCAACGGCAATGCCTTCGAGGGTGTTCGGGCACTTGTCCTTGGGGTCAGGAACGCCGTCCTTGTCACCATCGAGCACGCAACCCACAGAATCAACCGGCATGCCGGCAACGGTACCCGGGCACTTGTCCTGACCGTCGGCAACGCCATCCTGGTCGCTATCGGCAGCGCAACCGGTAGAATCAACCGTCACGCCCATGGCAGTATTCGGGCACTTGTCCTTGTTGTCAGGTACGCCGTCGTGGTCGAAGTCCATCGGGCAACCGGTGCTATCGACACTGATGCCTTCCGGAGTATTCGGGCACTTGTCCTTGTTGTCGGGCACGCCGTCGACGTCGAAGTCGAGCATGCAACCCACAGAGTCAACCACAATGCCATCCGGAGTGTTCGGGCACTTGTCGTTAATATCGGCAATGCCGTCCTTGTCGGTATCGACACGGTTCAAGGAATCAAGACGAGCGCGTTCAGCAGCGTTCAAAGCAGCAGAATCAACCTGGTCGTTGTCGTCATTCACAATCACAGAATCCTTGTCGGCGCAACCGTCGGTATTCACGGCGACACCTTCCGGAGTGTTCGGGCACTTGTCGTAAGAATCTACGACGCCGTCCTTGTCACTATCCATCGGGCAGCCTTCGGCGTCAACCTTAATGCCCTTCTTGGTGTGCTTGCACTTGTCATTGGCATTGCTTACGCCATCGCCATCGGAATCACGCCACATGTCGGCACCGAAGTACCAAGTGAGGAGTGCGGCACCGGCAACGAGCGGGGTCGGAGCATAGCAGTATTCGTAGGTCTTGTTATCTTCACCCTGGAACTTGACCATGCGGTCGTTGCAGCCTTCCATTTCATCAGAGCCATGGTAGAACGGGTTCTTGAAGGCACGCACGGCTACTTCGAGGCCCATTGCGAAGTCAATGTTGTACGGCAGATGGAAGCGGAGACCCGGAGTAATAATCATAGGATCTTCGCTGGGTTCAAACTTGTACATGCCCTTGGTCTGCAGGCGAGCTTCGCCGGAGTATTCCAAGAACACGTCCATCCAGCTCTTGGGGAGCCAGTTCACGCCAGCGCTGTAAACGAGCACCTGGGTTTCGTCCAGGTCGAGCGGGTAAACGTACTGGGCAAACAAGTTAAAGCGCCAGGGCTTGGGGTTGCTGAGCTTGGTGAGGTCGGCCGTACCGACCAAGCCGAGACCGAAGGCCCAGTCATCAGCTGTATAAGGATGAGTATAGCCATTGCTATTCAGGTACCAGGCGTGGCGCGGACGCACGCCGGCATTGGTTTCACCCGTCGGGATATACATATTGAGCATGGCAGCAAAGCCGTACCACTTGTTGGTATCGAGCGGGAGGCGGATCTTGGACCACACGTTCAAGTCGCCGCGGCTGGTGCCCCACATGTTGTTGGAACCAGAAGGGCCATTGGAATTAGCGTGTTCGTAGTAAACCGGCAGGCTCACGCCCACGTCCATCCAGTTGGTCAAACCGGCGTTCACGAAGAAGTTACCAGCCTGAGTGTAGTCCCACCAGTTAAAGGTATAGTCCTTGCCACCCTGGCTGTACTTACCACCACGGGCAAGGGCCCAGCCGTCAATAGCAATGTTACCACCGGTACCAACGGCAAAATTCCATTGGCCAAGGGTCTTGGCGTTAGTCTGATGGAGACCGTCAGTGCCGCCCTCCATGCCTATCTGGGCAAAGCTGATTCCAGCTGCCAGTAGTGCAGTCCCAAGTATTTTTTTCATGTTTTGTTTCCTTCTTCGGTAACGAGTTTGTTGTTTAAATATAATAAATTCTTACGATTTACTGAAATATCCCTTACCGTAATATCCCTTTCCATAGTATCCATAGCCATAATAATGGCCTGGTTCGTATTCGCAATGGTTCATCACGAATGCGCAGGGCTTGTCTGCATAGCGGCGCAGGTTGGCAAGGTTTTCCTTAATTTGGGCAACGGAATCTGTTCCATAATGAACCACCATCAAGGCAAAGTCCACCAGCGGGAAAATCAATTCGGCATCGGTCACCATGCTTACGGGCGGGGTATCCACCAAAATCATGTCATATTCTGACTTCATTTCTTCAAGCAGGGTCTTGAAGAGATCGTGACGCAAGAGTTCACTCGGAGACATCAGGCGCTTTCCGCAACCCATCACGAAAAGGTTCTGGCAGCGGGATTCAGCAACCGTTTCACGCCAAGGAATCTTACCCGAAAGTACTTCGGCAAGTCCCAAATACTTGGAGCTGCGGATCACGCCCTTACGCATGTCGGCATCAATCAGCAGCACACGTTTACCGTTCATGGCGTATACAGCAGCCAAGTTCTTGGACACAAAGGACTTCCCCACACCCGGCATCAAGCCGCAAATCATGAGCACCTTTTGACCTTCGGTAAGCGAAAAATCCACCGCTGTCTGCAAGGTGCGGAACGCTTCGCTTGCCTGGTCGTTCGGCGACGCTTCGACTAGAGTCAGCTTGTGGCGTTTGTCGCGCAAGAGCCTGTTCCTGGATTCCGGGATCTTTGCAAAGACGCTGACTTCGGTAGCATGTTCAAGTTCCTGGGAACTACGAACACCATTGCGCATCATGCGGAGCATGAACACCCAGAGCACGCCAAGCATAAAGGCGGCGGCCATAGAGCAAATCAGGATATTGAACTTCTTGGGCTTGCTCTGGATCGGTTCGACCTGGGCAAAGTCCACAATACGCACGTTTCCGACTTCACCGGCACGCACCACGCGCAACTGCTGGATGTTGTTAAGCATTGCCGTGTACTGGGCATTGTTCACCGACACTTCTTCTTGCAAGCGGATCATTTCTTGCTGCGTCACCGGCATGGATTCAGCCGTTTTCTTGAGGCGAGCGAGTTCACCACGCAAGCGATTCTGCTGCTTTACAATTGTCTGAACAGAGGGATGTTCTTCTTTAAACAGACGCGTCGCCTGCTGGCGTTCCTGTTCCAAATGAAGCAACTGGCGTTGCAGGTCCACTTCCTTATTCAAGTGAGCCTGGGTTTCTCCGGTCATGTCCACCGAACCAATGCTATGGCGATAATCGGCCAAAACCTTTTCGGAACTGTCTAGTTTAGCCTTCACGCCAGGCAACTGCGATTCCAGGAATTCCAAAGTCTTTTCGGCTTCGGCACTGCGCATTTCCACATTCTGGCGAACATACGTGTTGGCAATGGTATTCAGGATCGAAGCAGCGCGGTCTGCATAGCGGTGCGAGAAAGACACTCCAATGACACCGGTCTGTTTTCCTTTTTCAGCCACCTTGAGGCCTGCGGCAAGACTGCGGACCGCGATCAACGGATTCGTCATGCTGATTCGGAACTCTTCGCCGACAGTGGCACGCATGCGGCTTACACGAATCTGCAAGGTATCGCCCGCATACAAAACCTTGAGCATCTGACCGACCTTGCCTTCGACCAGCCTAGTTTCGTCTTCATTATACACTGCGTAAGTGTCGTCACCTGTAACCACAGCCCACCACTTTTCGGTGCGGGCCATGTCCGGAATAAAGAGGTAGTCAAGATCCATGCGGCCTTCGCGGTGCAGAAGGCGGTTCAAGGCACTCGTCGGCGTTGCCGAGTAATTCAAATGTTCTTCGGAGACCACGTAGTTCAGTACCAAGCGGCTCTTGATTAGTTCGATTTCGGCATCGGCCGGACTAGCGACATCCAGAATGGCTCCCATTTCGCCCATAGCCCGGTTTGCGGCCTTGTTACCCTTTACATCGATCTGCAACAGGGCATCGCTTGTAAACTGAGGACGAATCCACTGACCTATCACAAGTCCGATTAAAGCACCTGCTGCCAGGAACAAACATAGCGTAAAACGCTTTTTCCACAGAATAAATAAGGCTTCAAGCAGGGTAATTGTATTGTTGGTCGACTGAGCTTGCGCCCCGACAACGATCGTCTGCTGTTCGTTTTCAGCCATCCGAGTCTCCAAAAATGCATAAATTCAGATTTGAACAAAATATAGGAAAAATTATTTAAACCTTACGGAAAATAGAGCTTTTTCTTGCATTTTTTCAACTGGGGAGATTTTTCTATATTTGGCAACCGATTAAGAGAGGAATTATGCTGTCCATCAAGAACCTTAAAGCAAGTATCGAAGACGGAACCCAGATTTTGAAGGGAATCAACCTGGAAGTCAAACCGGGCGAAGTTCACGCCATCATGGGCCCGAACGGGTCTGGTAAGAGTACGCTTTCAAAGGTCATCGCAGGCCACCCCGCCTACACCGTGAACGAAGGTTCCGTGACTCTCGACGGCAAGGACTTGCTTTCGATGGAAATCTGCGACCGCGCCAATTCGGGACTCTTCATCAGCACGCAGTACCCCACCGAAATTCCGGGCGTGAACAACGTGGAATTCTTGCAGATGGCGCTTAATTCCAAGCGGGCCTACCTGGGTCTTGAACCGCTCGCCGATGCCGACTTCAAGAAGCTTTGCGAAGAAAAGATGGCCATGCTCGAAATGGACGACCGTTACCGCGACCGCGGCGTAAACGACGGCTTTAGCGGCGGCGAAAAGAAGCGCAACGAAATTCTGCAGATGGCGATTCTTGACCCGAAGGTATCGTTCCTCGACGAAACGGACTCGGGCCTTGACATTGACGCTCTCCGCATCGTGGCTCACGGTATCAACCAGATTATGTCGCCCGAAAAGGCCGTGATTCTGGTGACGCACTACCAGAGACTTCTGGACTACATCAAGCCGACTTACGTGCACGTGCTCCGCCACGGTAAGATTATTCTTTCGGGCGGCCCGGAACTTGCGCTTAAGCTCGAAGAACAAGGCTACGACTGGATCGAGGAAAACTAATGGACGCCATTACCCGCATTAAACAATTGGGAATGCCGCGTCGCAATAACGAATTGTGGACGTTTTTCCCAGTCAACAAGATTCCGAATATTCTGAGCGCGGACGGAAATTGCCGCGTCGCTGACGTATGCACCTGCGACGAAGACTTCGCATGCGAAGACGACTTTGCCGCCCTTCTGCCGATTGCCTGCAACGCCCGTGAACTCGTGAAGTCGATTGATGACGGCGAAAACGAAATGGCGATGCTCAAGTGCAACAACGACTTCGGTCGTACCGTCTTGAACATCGGCAAGAACGCGAAGGCAAGCATCGAGATTCTTGACAACAAGGTGATGCATGAAATTTGCGCCGAGCGCTTCGACATCAATGTTGCCGAAGGTGCCGAACTCGAAATCTTTTTTGCAAACCCCGCAAACGACTTGCCGCTGACCTTTAGGCATTTCGATATCAAGCAGGCCGCGCATTCTACGGTGCATTTCGCAAATGTTCTGCAAGATGCAGGCATCGGCCGCATCAGTGCGCGCGTCGAGTTGAACGGCGAAGGCGCGAACTTCGATTACCGCAGCCTGAACATTCTGAAGGGTACAGCATCCAAGCACCAGCGCCTGACGATTTTGCACAACGCCCCCGAAACAGTAAGCACGCAATTTGTTCGTAACATTCTCGACGAAAACGCTTACGCCAGCTACGACGGTCAAGTGATTGTGGGCAACAGCTGCAGCAAGGTGAATTCGAGCCAGCTGGTGAATACGATTCTCTTAAGCGACGGTCCGAGCGTTTCAGTGAAGCCGGTACTCAAGATTTACCACGACGACGTGGAATGTACGCACGGCAATACCGTGGGCGAACTCGACAAGGACCAGATGTTCTACTTGACGAGCCGCGGAATTCCCTCCGACAAGGCACGCGAAATGCTCACCAAGGCGTTTGCGAAGGAATTGTTCCTGGAACTGCCGGAAGGACCTGCGAAAAAGCGATTGATGCAGGCGCTTTAATTGTCTTCCCGGCGAAAGCCGGGATCTCCTCTCCTAACCGAGAACAGTGCATTTCATGAACGAAATGCTTTTTTAGCATGCATCAAAGGAGGTTCCGGGTCAAGCCCGGAATGACAATCGGGCTAGCGGGAGTATACGGTCAACACGTCGGGGCCAATCATAAAGGATTCTCGGGCGACGAGGGCTGTGGGGAATTCCGGATAAGCAAGGCCGTCGGCGCCGCTAGATTCTAGCGCACGGTCGACCGCCGGGTCTGAGGATTGCCACAAATCGAGGCGGTTCCAAAGACCGCATTTAAAGATTTCAGCCGCAAGGCGGGCACCCGGCTCAACCATGAGGCGGTGCATGCCGCGGGCAGAGAGATTCGCATGCATTTCGTGCCAGTTCGCGACGAAGGACGCATTACTTAAAGCAACGACTTCAATTGCGAAATTTTCAGCAGCCGGCGCCTCCCCCGCATTCAATTTATCCAGCGCGGGCTGCGGCACGCATGTAAAGACAATGGGTGCCTTGCCTTCTTCTACAGGCGCCTGAAACACGCGAAGGGTCGCTACTTCATCAGCGCTAAATTCGTGATGCCCGGCCCAGATGATTTTGACGGGATTGTTCCCTTGGGCAAGGCGCACATCGAGCGAGGGATTGTCGGCAAGTACGGTGCCAGCGCCCACAAGGATAGCATCGCTCATGGCGCGAAGTTCATGGTTCCAGCAATTGGCGCCTTGAGCGGTGATTTTGAGCGGCGCATTACGCGCAGAACCCTTTGCACCACCTACAACCGCCCCCATGTAGCCTTCTTGCGAAATGGCCGACTTGATTTCGACAAAGGTCGCCTTGTTGCGGACATAGAAATCGTAGGCTTCGAAGAAGCGTTCGATTTCGTGAAAGAGCATGCGGGCTTCGGCGATAGCCTCGGCGCGAGTTTCAGGCTCCCCCGCCATAGCAGCCGGATTGCCAGAAAGTACCTTGCAGCCGTCATGCGAGCAAGATTCGTCCCAGCCGGTATCGGCAATCGCACGTTCGCAAGCCTCCACACCTTCGAAGACCTTGATTCCGGCTTCTTCTAAAATGCTTCGGCTCTTGCCGCGCACCACCGGATTCGGGTCGGCATGCGCGAAGTAGACTTCCTTGATGCCGGCTTCGATGATTGCCTTTGTGCAGGGGGGCGTGCGGCCATAATGGCAGCAAGGTTCAAGAGTTACATAGATGGCCGCCCCGCGGGCGAGCTCGCCCGCGTCACGCAGCGCCATCACCTCGGCATGAGCATTCCCCGGGCGCTGTGTACGCCCCTTCCCGACAACGATTCCGTCTTTAACGACAACGGCACCTACGGCAGGATTCGGCCGGCTGATTCCGACCGAAAATAGAGACTGCTCAAACGCGAGTTGCAGATAGTTCATACGAGTTTGCAGTAGGCAGAACGCAGTCGGCAGAACCAAGTTCTGCAGAGCAGCGATCTAAGTTCTATTCCTACTTCTTCGGGTATGCGAGGAAGCCTCCGATAACATTATACACGCGGGTATAGCCCTGGTCCATCAGATACTTGCTAGCGGCTTCGCTACGACGACCGGAACGGCAGTAAATCAGCAAGTCCTTGTCCTTCGGGAGTTCGCCAATGCGCTGCTTGAGTTCGCTCAGCGGAATGTTCAATGCGTGCGGAGCGAAGCCTTCGTTCAATTCAGGAGCATTACGCACGTCCACATAAATGGCGCCATTGGCATTCATTTCAATAGCCTTGTCCCAGTCAACCGACTGCACACCGGCACGCACGGCCACTTCGGACGGAGCCGGAGCCTTCTTGGCAACGGGCTGTTCCGCAACCGGAGCCGGTTTGGCCTGTTCAACAGCGGCATCTTTCTTTTCTTCACAGCCTGCGAAAATAAACATTGAGGCCACGGCAATCATCATTAACTTTTTCATTTTTTCTCCAGAGTTAAATTATTGGCTACATTGAAATCGTTTTCATCCAATTGCATGTACACTCCAAGCACACAGTGGGTAAAACCGTCTTCGCGCTTGAGGGGTATAGCATTAAACCAAAGCAGGCGTTTGCCTACACCGAAAGCGCCCTTCCAGGATTTAGAAAGGCCCTTTTCAAAAACTTCCGAAACCACACCGTGAAACAGCGAGAAATAACGCGGACGCACCACCTCGAGCAGCCGTTTGCCTTCGATTTTTTCGGGATCGGGACTTCCGAACGCGAGCGAAAAAGCCTGGTTACAGCCGCGGACTTTATAGTCTCTATCTATCCAGAACATGCGAATATCGGGGAACGCAAGAGCAGACATCTGTAGGGACTCACTCATATCAGCCCCTTCGACGACCGGATTTTCAAGTTGCATGTCTAGGCGGCGAGCCAAACCGCGGAAAACGATTTTCGCATTTTCTTCGGTATAGAGGCGCCCGCAAAAGGCATACCAGTCCAGTTTGCCGTTTTCGCCTTGCAGGCGCAAACGCACTCCGCGATTTTCGCTCAAATTTTGGCCCTTGGCGCGGAATTCCACAATGCGAGCATTTAAATGCTTGTCAAAGAAGGCGTAATCGTCTTCGGGCATCATCGCGCGAATATCCTGAACACCCTGGGTTCTCGGAATGGCACGCCCTTCGTCATCGACTAGCGGGGTCAAGAACGTAAATGTACGGGTATCGACATCCATGGACCACAAAAAGTCGCCTGTATTCTGCAAAAGCATATCGACTTTTTCTTTCAATTCATCTCGCTGGGTTCTGGATTCCACGTCCAGCGTCACATTCTTGAGCAAAAGCACCATATGGACATCGACCCCCTGCTTTTGCATGCTGGCGCGGATTTCGTACCAGTTCAAGCCGTCACCGGAATCCTGCGAAAAGACGAACGGAATATCGGGGTAAGCGTCCAGGCCTTTGACGTATTCCAGGAATCGCTTGTATTCGGCCGCCGAAAAAATCTTCTTGAAGGATTTCTGGCGCAAAATGGAATTGTAAAGCGGATCCGAAATATAGGTCGGGGTAGCATCGATCACGCGACCTTCTTTAGAAACGATTACCAGAAAATCGCCCAAATAGTTCGAAAAAACGGAATAGATCTTTTGCTTGTTCAATAAGTCCCTAATTAAAAGGACGACAATCACAAACGCCGTGATTACCAGGAAACAGACAAATGATACTGCAATTAAAAGACCTACAGAAACCTGCATATTCATAATATAGTCTTTTTTCGAACCGATTTAGCAGCCGTAAAGCCAAACCAATCCCATATAGAGCGGGCATTGCCGTACGCCCCCGAAAATTGCCATGTTCCAAAGGTAAATCCCATCGAAACGGACACCGCAAATTCCGGAAAGCGGTAAGCGGAAAGGACAAACGCATGCGCAAAGTTTAGGGAATGGCCGATATCGATTGAGGTCCCGTCGTACTCGATAAACGCCCCGAATCGTTCTCCCTGAAACCGGATAGCGACCGCATAATCCAAGTCATAAAACGAACGGTGATTGACAAGGGCCGTCATCATCGAAAACGACAACGGATTTTTCAAGAAAGCAAGCCCCGCCTTGTAACGGTTCATCGTCCAGTTTTCCCTAGAAAACCTGTCCCCCGGAATCCAATCGACGGATAACCCATAGCCCACTCCCCCGACGATCCAGGATTTCGCCACCGAAAGATTCCATTCGGAATAAACCTGCCTGTACAGGGAATCCATTTCTAGGTACGAACTGAAAAATGCCAGCCGGTAGTCGCGAAGGAGGCCGAGTTCGCCTGCGGCACCCGCCACCTGCAAGGAGGCCTCGCCCACTTGCGCATAGGCAAGCCCAAAACCGGGTGCCGCGATTCTTGCCGGGCTCGATTTGTACCCGGGAAGCCCTGAAAGGGCTAGCGAGCCGCCCGGATTTTGGACAAATTCTCCAGGGAAGTCCATGGCACAGGCAAGGCTCGCGAGACACACTATTAGTAATGCCAACCCACGCATGCTACGGCCTCACCAAGATTCCGACCAATTGCTCGTAGCGGCCCGAGGCAAGCGCGATATAGGCAACGCCTATACCCGCAAGGCGGTCGAGCGGCACATTGACCCAGACGTTGGAATTCGCGGGCACGGTCGTTTTCCACTGTTCGCGGCCGGCCGAATCCAGCAGCCGAAGTGCGACCGGGAATTCACTTTCAACATAGACCCGGAGTGGAGTCTTGTTTGCCCGAAGCACGCGCGTCGATAGCCGGAATGTAAAAGGAGTCTTGCTACCGGATTGCGTTTTCTCGCCTTTGTCTGCGGACCCACTCAAAAGAATGCTCCGGTCCAAGTCGCGGGCGCTCTGGTAGCCCGGCGTATTTTCGGCCCGGCCGGTCCGCGGGTTAAATCCCGAAGGGCATGCGACAGTCGACTTGTCCCAGGCGATACTATCGATGACGGTATCGCCCTTGCAAATGGCAAGTGACCCCGCCGTGTTGTTCAAGTAGCCCATGGCATACTGAATCAAGCGAACATCCTTGAACCCGAGATATTCACGAAGCAGGAGCGTGTCGCGGGTGAAAAGGACTGTTTCGTAAGGGGCAATGGTGTCGCGCTTGGTCCGGGTCTTGCCCTGAGAGGCGCTCCAGTTCTTGGCCCGGTTGCAAAAGCGGTAATCCCCTACCGGGAGCGGACTCCCCGAAGCGTTATAGACTTCGACCCATTCCGGTTCGGGTTCTGCAGGGCAATGGTGAACCTCGGTAAAGTAGAGATCCGGAGTTTCGGCCGCCCGGGCCAAGCCAAAAAAGAAAAACGCCACGCCCCAAAGAAGCGCGTACAAACGCAAAACTGCATTCTGATTCATGAGACCCCCTAGGGGGTTGCTGCCCTTAGCCGACAAGCGGCGCCATATTCTAGGAGCAGGGTGTTACCCGGGACCGTCAGTCAACGGTATATTCGTTGGGCAACATATAGGCAAGCGGGTTCACCGGGCTATTGCGGACCCAGACCTCGTAATGGAGGTGCGGACCCACGGAGCGGCCGGTATTACCCATATAACCAATCACCTGGTAGCGGTGCAAGTACTGGCCCGGATGCACAATAGACAGCTGCATGTGACCGTAGCGTGTCTTGATGCCGTTTCCATGGTCAATCGTTACAAAGTTACCGAAGGTCGAACTCAGCTGGGCGACTTCCACCACACCATCAGCGGGGGCATAAATCGGGGTCCAGCGTTCGTTCGCAATATCCACACCCTGGTGCATTTTGCCGACTTCACCCGTCACCGGATGGATACGGGGGCCGAAAGCCGAAGCGTAGCGGCCGTTAGTCGGAGAAATGGACGGAATAAAGCGCCACATGTAGTGCTTCTGGTCCATGAACTTGTTCAGGGTACGGAAAGACGAGTCATTGTTCGCAAGCTTGCCCTGGATACGTTCGGCAGTTTCATTCAAAATGGACATGCGTTCGTAAACCGGAGATGTCTTGCGGAGCAAAAGGGAGTTCGGGCTTACAGAACCTCCGGTACCGAGTTCGCGGGAACCCTTGTCCTGGGTCGGCAGTCCAAAGCTTGCGTAAAGGCGGTTTTCGTCGGAGAAGAAAGAAGCCGTGGTGTTCGACAGGTAGTCGAGGGTCCCCTGAATCTGGGACATTTCCTTGTCAAGTTTCTGGCGTTCGTTCAACTGGTGGTTCAGGACGCCATCGTAAATCGTGGTCGAGACCATCTGGACGATAAACAACAATACACCAATCGCAACAAAGATCCGAAGCACGGGCCATGCCTTGAAAAGGAACACCGGCATGTGGACGGTCATCGACTTCGAGGAGTTCTGGAAGTGTATGGTTGTCTTATAAAAATTCACGGGCGAAAAGATAGTAAAAAGGTCTTGTGTGGCAATGTAAAATAGTGTGATGCGAAGCACTCAACGGCCAAAGTGCTTCAAAAACGCCATTTTTAGGCTAAAAACGGCAAAAAAGCGACTTTTCCGGAATAAAAAAGTAACTTTACACGGGGTGTAAAAACAGACGTTTTTACACTTCATTATCAATGTCGACAAAGGAGGCCGGGATACCCAGCTCGGTCTGGATTTTGGCAGCGAGGGCCCGAACGCCGAAGATTTCGGTACGGTGATGACCGCAGCTGAGCAGGTTGAAACCCATTTCTTCGCAGGCGATAGGAACGGCTTCCTTGATTTCGCCGGTCACGAAAGCATCGCAACCGAGAGCGATTGCCTCTTCAATAGCAGGAGCCCCTGCCGAGCCGCTGCAGACGGCGAGCTTTTTAATGGACGGCTTGCCATACATCAGGGAATGTTGCACGCCATGTTCGAACACGCCACGAGCCAGTTCTTCAAATGCTTCGCGGGAAACAGGTTCGAAAAACTCGCCCACGACTCCGATGGTGCGCTCGCCTTCCCGCAGGAACCCTTCCACATTTTGGAGTCCGAAAGCGTTGGCTATCAAGATGTTATTCCCCACTTCCATGTGGCCGTCGAGCGGCAAGTGAAAGCCGTAAAGCGAGATTCCGTTCTGCATGAGCCGACGCATGCGTTCGCCGAACTTGCCCACGAGCACGCGATTTTCGCCATTCCAGAATCCATTCGGGTGGTGCACGATAATGCAGTCGGCCTTGTTTTCGATGGCGGCATCGATCAGGCGGTCGCGGAAAGAGACCCCCGTAACGATTCGGCTAACCTTGTCGGATGCTTCGACGCAAAGACCGTCGACGCAGTAATCCTTGAACATCTTCGGTTCAAGCAGGTTGTCTAGCCATGTCGAGAATTCGGAAATTTGCATCGGGGACCTCTTTTTGCCTAAAATATAAATATCGAATCAGAAAGTCGCGGGCACTAGAGCCGCCCGAACCGGCCCTTGAGTTTGGCGAGGGCATCGACTTCAATCACGTCTTCGGAATCGTCGCCCTTGCGCTTGAACTTGAGGACTTCGAAGCCCTCGAGCAGGGCGTTTGCCTGCAAGTATAGTTCCGGATATTCAGGATCGTCTTGCGAGAGGCGCTCCATTTTCGAAAGCAAGTCACGAGCGTTTTTGAGCTCGTGGTCCTTCATGAAGCGGGCCTTGAGGTAGGGCCGGAACTTTTCGCGGAGGGCCTTGACCGAAAGGTCTGGGCGGTCCGCAAACTGAGGCGTGACGACGGAAATACGGCTGTTCTGGCCATCAGGAGCACCGATTTGCGAGGCATACGCGCCAGCAAGCGCTGAAATTCGTTCAAAAAGCGTGTTCTCGGGGCCATCAGGCGAATAAAGCGCGATGATTTTGACGATGAACTTGTGACTTGCACTCAGGGCCGCGATGGCGTCGCGGGCATGGTCGCCACCTTGGCGCATGGCGACCGAGAATTCGCGGAGAATGTCCCAATACTTTACGAACACCTCGGCACCGAGAAGCGCCGACTCGTACGTGGCACGCACCAAGGCGAGGCGCACCTCGTCATCTTCGCTGCGAGAGGTCGCCGCGAGATTCTTGAAATCGTTGATTTTCTTGCCGCGGGAAAATTCCAGGCCGGTAAAGCGTACGCAGCGGTTCGCATCCAGATGGTCGGCGGCAAGGGACTTTAACACCCAAGCCTTGAGCGCTGTCTTGAATCCGTCAGCATATAGGCCGCCGGTTTCGAGCAGGTTCAGACGATCGGTAATGAGAGCGGAATCCGCGTTCTCGGTGTCAGGAGTCGCTTGGCTCTCCACTCGCTTGCGGAAGTCCTGCCAGAAAGCAGATTCTTCAGCAGTCATCAGGGCCGATTCGCCGAGGCGCCAACCGAAGCGCATACCGCCGAGCGCAAAATCGATGCCGAAGGTCACCACAATCGGGCGGACCGCAGCAAACAAATTGAAACTCCCCCATTCGGGGTTGATTTCGCAGGCAAACTTTTCCGGGAAGCCGGTCTTGAAAATCTTGGCATGCAGGCGCAGGTGGTTTTCCTTTTCGGGCGTCACGGTCGGAATGTCGCAATCCAGCTGCTTGATTCCGGCAAAGACTTCGTACAGCGAGACCATGGGCGACTTGTGCGGGGTCGCTTTAAGGCGATCACAGAAAGCGTCGTCGATAAAGGTCCGGCGATTTTCGAGCTGTTTTTTTGCGGCCTTGGGCATTTCGCGCACGATGGATTCAATCATCCATTCGCGCCACTGGTGGATCGAAAGCGCAAGTTTCGCAGGAGTCAGTTGCGGAATCAAGTCGTAAGGCAGGTTGAGAGTAATGCCGTCGTATTCCTTGGTCGCGTCAAAAACCATCTCGCCCGTAACCATGCGGCTAGAACCGTCGAGTCCTTCAATGCGGAACTGCTCGATGGAACCGCCTGGCAAACTCGGATTTCGGATTTCGGATTTCGGAGTTTTCGTTAGTGGAATTTTCACACCAAATTTATTGGATTCAATTCTGAATTCTGAATTCTGAACTCCGAAATCATTCTGCTCCAGCCAAAATTTCGCATCAAATTTCAGGAACTGGTCGGTGTGCTCCCGAATGTAATCCTTGAGAGTCTTGATGGAATTGACCCGCGGAGCAATGCGCACGTAGTAATCCACCAGGGCGTCTTCGCTGGGAGCAAGCCCGAATTGGCGCTTGCGGGCCTCAAGCCCATGCAGGTCTTCGACGACGCGCTCGTTGTGGGTCATGAAGGCGAAGGGGCGGGCCATTTGCCCAAGCACCACGGCCTCGCGCCAGAAAATTTCGGCACACTCGTCCGGGTTCACGCGGGCGTAATCCACCCGGTGACCGCGACTGATGACAAGCCCCCTGAAGCTCACTTCTTCGACGGCCTCGACAAAGCCGCGTTCCTGATTCCAGGTCGGCATAAACCAGCGGCGGGTACAGAAGGGTTCTGCCACCTGCATAATCCATTCAGGCTTGATTTCGGCACCCTTGTTCAAAAAAATGCGGCTTGTTTCGCGGACTTCGGCGCTAAAGAGCCATTCCACACTCTTGCCGTACAAATCGCTGCCGGGGAACACATGCGTTTCGCGGCCGCTCACCAGTCGGTAGCAGCCGTTTTCGATATCGCGGCGGGCAATTCCTCCGAGGAATCCCGAAAGGAGTGCAATGTGCAAATTGTCGGCGTGGAAACTGTCGAGCGGGCAGACGCGGTTTTCGTATTTCACGTCGAGAATGCGGCCGAATTGCTCGTACAAATCAATCCATTCGCGGCAACGCAAAAAATGCAGGCTGAACTTGTCGCAATACTTGCGCAACTTGTTCCACGATTTTCCGTCCCATTCACTGCAGAAACCATTCCACATGCAAATGTAGGTGAGAAAGTCGCTCTTGTGGCCCGCAAACTTGCGGTGCAGCTGACGGATTCGGGTGCGCTCAGGCTCTTCGCTCGGCACCACGCGCGGGTCCTGGATGCTAAGGGCCGAGCAAACGATGAGCGCCGGCTGCAAGACGCCCGCTTCTCGGGCCCGCAAAAGCACCGCCGAGAGTGCCACGTCCATAGGCAAGCGAGTCATTTCGCGTCCAAGCTTCGTCACATGGCCGCTGGAATTGTCCGCAGTCAACGCGCCGAGTTCGAAAAGCGTCTTGTACGCGCCGCGGAATGCCGAATGCGGCGGCGACTGCAGGAACGGGAAATTTTCGAGTTCAAGCCCGAGGCTTCTGAGTTGCAAAACGACGTTCGCGAGATTACTACGCCGGATTTCCGGCTCCGTAAACTCGTCTCGCTTCTCGAATTCTTCGGGCGAATAAAGTCGAATACACACGCCGGGCTTTACGCGCCCCGCGCGCCCTGTACGTTGTCGCGCAGACGCTTTTGAAATTTCTTCTACCGGAAGCCCCTGGATACGCGACTGCGCGTTGTAGCGCGAGATGCGGGCCATGCCCGTATCGACCACGTAGGCAATTCCCGGAATCGTCAAGGAAGTTTCGGCAATGTTTGTCGCGAGCACCACGCGGGTCTTTCCCGTATGCTTAAAGATGCGGCGCTGTTCATCGGGGCTCATGCGGCCATAAAGCGGCAAGATATCGAAACTCGCCGAATCCAGTTCGTGGGCAAGCTCCCCCGCTAAATCCTGAATGTCGCGCTCGGTCGGCAAAAAACAAAGCAGATGGTCGCGGTGGCGAGTTTCCAGGTCGAGAATCGCATCCCGCGCTTCATCTAATAATCCTGAGTCACCTTTCCCGCTGGCATCTCTCAATTCCGAATTCTGAATTCCGAATTCCGAATTAAAATAATATTCCACATCCACCGGGAACGTGCGCCCCTCGGCTTCCATCACGCAGCTATTGTCATAGAATTCTTCGAAAAGCTTCGCATCCAATGTCGCGGAGGCCACAATCAGCTTGAACTCGGGGCGAGCCTGTAAAACCGTCTTGAAAATGCCAAGCAGGATATCGATGTTCAACGAACGTTCATGCGCTTCGTCAATCACAATCGCCGAATACTGGCGGAAGAGTCTATCGCGACGGAATTCCTGCAACAGGATACCGTCGGTCATGACCTTGATGGGGGCATCACTCTGGCCCTGCTCCCAAAAGCGAATCTTGGTGCTGACGAGCGTTTCGTCCTTGAGTTCTTCGCGCAGGCGGTCCGCAATAGAAATCGCCGCCAGGCGCCTCGGCTCCGTCACACCGATTTTAAAGGGGTTCTGAGGACGCGCTTCGCTCTCTGGTGTCTGAGATTCCGAAACCTCTCTTCCTACTTCCGACTTCTTGCAGTCTACTTTTTTAGCATACCACTCCAGCAGAAATTTCGGCAACTGCGTCGACTTACCGGACCCAGTATCCGCTTTGACAATCACCACCTGGTGCTTTTCAAGCAACTCAAAAAATTCTTCCCGATGTTCAACAACAGGAAGTTCCGGGTATTCGATTTTCAAGTTCTGCAAGGACATGCTTGATGTGAGATGTGTAATGTGAAATGTGAAATGTGAAATGTTTAATTATTAATTACTCATTCCACATTAATCATTACTCATTCTTTAATATGTCCGCACTTGTCGCAAGTCAGCTTGTAGCTATTATCGGGGTCGACGACCATCACGCCGTCACATTCCGGCACTTCGCACGGGAGTTCGCCAGGCATCACTTCGCGGTACGTTTCTTTTTCAGCCATATTATTCTCCGATTTCCTTGAGGTAACGGGCCAAGGCATCTTGCCACGTCGGGAGCGGCTTGAAACCGTTTGCAACGAGTTTGCTCTTGTCGAGGCGGCTGTTGAACGGGCGCGCAGCCTTGCTTAAGCCATATTCGGCGGTAGTTACCGGAACCACCTTGGTGGAGAGGCCGGCCTGCTTGTAGATTTCGCAGGTAAAGTCATACCAGCTGATGTATCCGCCTTCGTTGGTGGCGTGGTAGTAGCCGTACTTTTCGGTTTCGTTCATGTCCACGAGCAGGCGCGAAAGGTCGAGCGTGTAAGTCGGAGTGCCGATCTGGTCGTTCACCACGCGCACGGTATCGTGAGTTTTGCCCACGTTCAGCATGGTCTTGATAAAATTCTTGCCATTGAGGCCGAACACCCAAGCGATTCGCACAATAAAGTACTTGCTGAGGGTATTCGCGACTGCAAGTTCACCTTCGAGCTTGGTCTGGCCATAAACATTCAGAGGTTTGTAATCCTTGCAGTCGGGCTGCCAAGGTTCCGTGCCCTGACCGTTGAACACGTAGTCGGTGCTAATATAGGTCATCTTGCAGCCCAGGCGCTTGCAGGCATCGGCAATGTTCTGCGTACCGCCGGCATTTACCGCGCGGACCTTCGCCACGTTGGCATCGTCTTCGGCCATGTCAACTGCAGTCCATGCGGCACAGTGGATCACGGCATCGGGCTTGATCTCAGAAAGAGCCTTGTCGACGGCGACAGAGTCCGTAATGTCGAGCTGCACATAAGGCATCGTTGTAACGGCAGATCCGTCAGCCACACCGCTGTAGGCAGGTGCCATATCGGAACCAACGCCCGTATGGCCGCGCTTTGCAAGTTCATTCATTACATCATGGCCCAGCTGGCCACCCACACCTGTCACAAAGAATTTCATAGTAAAACCTCAGGGTTAAATATAGCATATACGAGAAGCCGATGCTGACTTTCGTCAGCATGACAGTAGGCAAACAATGCTGATGCTGACCGAAGCCTGTCCTGAAAAGTGTCGGCCAAGAAAGCCTTCGCAAGAGTGCGCAAATGAGTGTCGCAGCGGCAAGTTTACTTGCCGATATGACCGAATGCAGCCACGGACGCCGCAGGCGTCAACTCCGAGCTGGGGTCTCTCCTTACGAAGACCATGCGCACTAAGCACTAAAAGTGCTAAGTGCTGTCCGCCCTCCCGCATATAAAAAAGATTGTTTTGCCTACATAAAGGAACGTCTCGCTTTCGCGAGACGTTCCTCATCCACAATATAGGAGCATTTGGATGTTAAGTATTAGCGAGTCACACGCACCTGGGTGAGCTTGCCACCCTGCTTGACCATGTAGACACCGGTCTGCTGGAACTTGGCAAAGAGAGCGTCAGAGATGGATGCGCCGGCGACAACTTCAACCTTGCCGAGAGCGCGACCCTGCATGTCGAACACCTGGTAGGTCTTGCCAGTAGCGTTCAGGCGGAGGTCAGCAGCGATAGCCTGCGGTTCACCACCTTCCTTGCTGAACTTCACGTAGTCAACGTTGGTGTTGTCGTTGGCAATCGTGATGCGAAGAACATGCTGACCCTTGGTAAGCGTAGCCTTACCGGTAGCGTCTTCATAGGCATCCCAGTCGTTGCTTGTACCCGTGAAGGAGAGCGAAGCAATCTGCTTGCCATCGATAGCGAGGTTCAACTTGCCAGCACCGGAACCATTCGAAACAGAAGCCACGATATCGTATTCACCATCTTCAGCAACATTCACGGTATATTCCATCCACTGGTCGGCACTCGTATAACCGATAGCCTTGCCAGTACCGCTGTTCACAATACCGATATTGCTGTAATCGGAACCACGGTAATCCTTATCGACTTCAGCACTCGAACTTACACTGGAGTTGCCATAGGTAGAATCCTGGTTACCTTCGTCAAAGTTTTCAGCTTCGACAATACCCGGAATAGAAGCCGGGGTACCACCAAACGCCTTGCGTTCAATCGGCTTCGGCGGTTCAGGCGGAACATATTCGCCTACATAAACGCGAGCATGGGGGAAGTCCATACGGCCATTGCGAACTTCGCCATTGACGTTGCCCGCTTCACCAAGCACCTTGGCTTCATAGAGCACGCCCATTTCCATGCCCATCTTTTCCCACTGTCTCATGTGTTCGGAAATATTGATGGAGCCGCAGTCACGCGGAGAAGTACGGACACTGAAGTACTGGTAGAACTGCACGTTGCCGCTGTTCTTAATAGCCGGACCCGTACGGGTATTGCGGTAAACCGTATAAGTACCGCCATCAACTGTAATGGTACCCTTTCTTTCGTTACCGATCCAGCTACCCGGCATATCGTTAGCGAGGGTGTTATCGATCACGTAGTATTCGACCAATCTGCTGGCCGTTCCAGAAACGCCTTCCATCCAGCCGTACACACCAATGTAGGAGTAACCCACATTTTGTGCCGGAGACTTCACGAGCTTGAATTCGGCAATCATGTCGCCATCAAGCTGCTTATAAGTCTTGTTACTACCAAGGGAAAGACCGGCGCGGCAGAGATAGTCCTTGGCTCCCGTAATGGAACAATCCATGGAACCATCGCTATAGAACGTAGCACTGCCACCATGGCCGTTTTCGTCCCAGAGTTCGTAACCGATATCGCCGATTTTACCAGTCTGGTTCGAAGTAATCGTCACTTTCTGGCCGGAATGAGATGCATTGCTGCAGAAATCCTGAGCAAACGCTCCGGACATACCAAAGGCAAGCACCAAGCCCGTTTTAACTAAAAGATTGGTTTTCATAATATACTCCTTAAGAAAATCCCGTTTAACCTTTAACCTAAAGTTATATCTATTTGGTCTAATTTGGAATAGAGCCCATATAAATGGCGTTGTTGTAAAAAACAACACCGAATTCACAATTTTTACACAAAAAAAGCCCTTTTTCAAGGTTAAACGCCAAAATTCCGGCCGAATACAAAAAAACGCCCCACAGCATGTGTGAGGCGCCTTTTTCCACAAAATTTGGAGTAATTTTCAGGATTTTCCTTGAAATTGTGGAAACTTTTTAGCGGTTGACCCTAACCGTGTTCAAGTAGTTACCCTGCTTGACCATGTACACGCCCGGCTTGTGGAACTTGGCGAACAGCACATCCTTCATGTTGCTGCCGGCCTGCATTTCCACAGAACCCAGGTAGCGGCCCTGCATATCGAGCACCTGGAAGGTACCACTCATGCCCTGGACAGCCAAAGTCTGAGCGTACAGAGCCGTAGTAGAGCTGGTGGGGTTGTTGCCGTTGCTAGAGCTAGACTTCTTTTCTTCCTTGCTGGAGCTGGACTTCGGAGTTTCAGAAGAGCTGGATTCTTCCACGGCAACTTCAAGAGGATGCTTCTTGTCGGTCATCTTGAAGTAGGAGACGTCGAACGAACCCGAACCGCCACCGGCTTCAACGAGCACCTTGGCTTCGTACATCTTACCCATCTTCATGCCGAGTTCTTCCCACTTCTTGAAGTGAGCGGTAATATCGATATGGCCGCAAGAACGAGCTCCCTTACGCTTGCTGAAGAACTGCGGGAAGGTCTGGTCACCCTTGATAGAGGGGGCGTTGTAGCGCATGTTCTGATAAACTTCATAGGTAGCGCCATCAACCGTGAACTCGCCCTTCTTGGAACCCAAGAGGTTCGGACCCGGTTCGCTGAACCAGTCATCCACGATGTAGTATTCTACAAGCGGATCAACCGTCCAACCATAGATACCGATGTAGTTGTAGCCACCGGCATTCCCCTGCTTACTCCAATTAAAGTACGCATCAATGGGGCCAACATCACTGTATGTCGATTTTTCGTCATACTTGAAGCCGACACGGGCAAGGAAGTCGTTGGTACCGTTCCAACTGGCCTTGTACGTACCGTTGTCATAGAACGTCATGGAGTTGTTGCCGCCCTGGTACCAGATTTCATAGTGGTACGGAGAGCTGCCGACATTACCCGTCACGCTCGAATTGTTCTGGCCCTGGGTCCTCGTTTCCTTGCCTTCGTGACCCATCTTATCCTTACAGGCGTCAATCTTACCAGAAACAGTGCTGCCACCCTTAGAAGAGCTAGACTTAGCAGAGGTTCCCGAAGAACTGGAGGTCGGGTTAGAAGCAGAAGACGTTGCGCCACTCTTAGACACATACACCTTGGCATGCGGGAAGTCCATATGGCCTCCATTAACTTGACCATTGACGTTACCGGCTTCACCAAGCACCTTGGCTTCATAAAGCTTACCCATGGTCATGCCCATCTTTTCCCACTGTCTCATGTGTTCGGAAATATTGATGGTACCACAATCACGAGGCCTGTCACGGACGCTAAAATACTGATAGAACGTCACGTTGCCGGAAGTCTTAATAGCCGGACCGGTACGGGTGTTGCGATAAACGGTATAGGTACCGCCGTCAACCGTAATGGTACCCTTTCTTTCATTACCAATCCAGCTACCCGGCATGTCATTGGCGAGGGTATTGTCAATCACGTAGTATTCGACGAGGTTGCTCGGAGCACCAGCAACTTGTTCCATCCAGCCGTAGATACCGATATAGGAGTAACCCACATTGCTTGCACCACTTTTCACAAGCTTGAATTCGGCAATCATGTCGCCGCCAAGTTCCTTGTAGGTCTGAGTACTGCCGAGAGAAAGGCCCGCACGGCAAAGATAGTCCTTGGCACCTGTGATAGTGCAGTCCATGGAACCGTCACTATAGAAGGTAGCGCTACCGCCATGACCGTTTTCATCCCAGAGTTCGTAACCGATATCGCCGATTTTACCGGTCTGGTTCGAAGTAATCGTTACTTTTTGGCCAGAATGCTGTGCATTGCTACAGAAATCCTGTGCATATGCCCCAGCTACACCCAAAGTCAAAGCCAAACCAACTTTGACGCCAGATTTGAATAGAGTTTTCATTTCAGTCTCCTATCAAAAGATCCTCTAGCTTCAAAAATATATCCAGCCTCAACAAATCATTCTTTATATATAAGAATTGCCGTTGTTCCTAGAAACAACGGCAAAAGATTTACAAAGTGCCGAAAACGGCTTTATTTAGCGGAATTTGGAGCTATTCTTCGTCAGAAGAAGGAACTCCAATCTGCTGTTCCGGCTTGTCTTCGATCTTTTCGACAGAATCGTCATCAACTTCGACGCCTTCCACCTTGTCGAAGGTTTCCTTCGCCTCGGCGCTATCCTGTTCGATATCCTCGACGCTCGGAAGTGCGGTAGCATCTTGCACCACATCGCCTTCGCGCAGGCTAATCGCCTTGACACCCTGGGCGTTACGGCCCGTGAGGCGGATATCGGCAGCCTTGATACGAATCACCTGGCCTTCGCGGCTGGTAATGATCAAGTCGTAGTCATCGGCGACGCTTTCCACGAACACGGCGGCGCCCACCTTGTCGGTCACATTCAGGTTGCGCACGCCCTTGCTTCCGCGACGGGTAATGCGGTAGGTCGAGGGTTCGCTGCGCTTGCCGTAGCCGTTTTCGGTAATGGTCACGATCTTGTTGCCGGCCTTGAGCCACAACAAAGAAATCACTTCGTCGCCTTCGGCCAAGGTAATGCCCTTCACGCCGTGCGTGCCACGGCCCATGGCGCGGAAGCAGCTGATCGGGAAGGTCACGGCCTGACCGTTCTTGGTCGCAAGCATCAGCAAGTCCTTCGGAATCGGGCGGCCTTCGATATCTTCGGCGTCTTCGGATTCCTCGGCGATGGCAGCCTCTGCAGCCTGTGTTTCGGCTTCGGCATCAGCGTCTTCGCCTTCGGCAGCCTGGCTAGCCTTGAAGTCTTCGGCAGACATGCCCACGAGCTGAACCTTCACCAATTCATCGTCTTCGTCCAAACTGATGGCGTTCACGCCCGCCTTGCGCGGACGGCTGAACAAGGTGAGGTCCATCTTGTTGATGACACCCTTCTTGGTTGCAAACACGAGACAGAAGTAACCGCCGAACTTGCGCACCGGCACAATCGCCTGTACCTTTTCGCCTTCGGTAAGACCGATAAAGTTGATAATCGGGCGGCCCTTGCCGTTGCGGGTTCCTTCGGGGAGTCGGTAAACCTTGGTCCAGTAAGCGCGCCCCTTGTTCGTAAACACCAGCAGGTAGCTGTGGGTGCTTGCGGTAAAGATCTGTTCGACGTTGTCTTCTTCCTTGAGAGTTGCGCCGATAATGCCCTTGCCGCCACGGTTCTGAGCCTTGAAGGTATCGATCGGCAAGCGCTTGATGTAGCCTTCGCGGCTGAGCGTAATCACCTGTTCTTCTTCGGCAATCAGGTCTTCGTAATCGTAGTCGTCGACAGCGTCTTCGATAGAAGTACGGCGGTCATCGCCACACTTGTCCACGATGGCGTCGAGACGGTCGAGCATAATCTTCACGCGGCGTTCGCGCTTTTCCAGAATATCCTTCAAGTCGGCAACGGTAGCAACGAGCTCGTTGTATTCGTTTTCCAACTTTTCCAAGTTCAGGCCCGTGAGCTGGGCAAGACGCATGTCCACGATAGCCTGGGACTGAATGTCGTCCAGGTTGAAGCGGTCCTGCAAAGCAGTCTTTGCGGCTTCGGTCGTCGGGCTCGACTTGATAATCTGCACCACTTCGTCAATGTTCTGCGTTGCAATGCGCAGGCCTTCGATAATGTGCAAGCGGGCTTCGGCCTTGTTCAAGTCAAACTGCGTGGAACGTGTAATCACTTCCAAGCGGTGATCCACATAAACCTGGATGAGGTCCTTGAGAGTCAGGAGCTTCGGCAGGTTATTGACGAGAGCCAAATTGTAAATGCTGAACGTCGTCTGCAGCTGCGTGTTTTTGAACAAATTATTCAAAACGACTTCGGCGACCACGTCCTTGCGCATTTCAATCACGATGCGCATACCTTCGCGGCTAGATTCATCGCGGATGTCGGTAATGCCGTCGACACGTTTGTCCTTCACCAATTCTGCAATCTTCTTACAGAGTTCGGCCTTGTTGACCATGTAAGGAATTTCGCTCACGACAATGCGCGGCTTACCGCGGCTATCGACATCGATTTCGGTACGGGCACGCACACGCACGCGGCCATGACCCGTCAAATAAGCATCACGGATGCCCGCACGGCCGCAAATCACGCCACCCGTCGGGAAGTCCGGACCGGACACATACTGCAAAAGGTCTTCGCCGGAAATGTCCGGATTTTCAGCCACTGCATGAATGGCGTTCGCAATTTCGCGGAGGTTGTGCGGAGCCATGGAAGTCGCCATACCCACAGCGATACCGGTAGTACCGTTCACGAGCATGTTCGGGAGTGCAGACGGCAAAACCTTCGGTTCTTCCAAAGATTCGTCGAAGTTCGGGCCCATGTCCACGGTATCTTTTTCCAAGTCTTCCAACATGAGCGCACCCATGTTGTTCATCTTGGCTTCGGTATAACGCATTGCGGCAGCACCGTCACCGTCGATAGAACCGAAGTTTCCCTGACCAAATACCAGCGGGTAGCGCAGCGAGAAGTCCTGAGCCATACGCACCAAGGTTTCGTACACGGCGGAGTCGCCATGCGGGTGGTACTTACCGATCACGTCACCCACGATACGGGCGGACTTCACCGTCGGCTTGTTCGGCACCACGCCGAGCTTATGCATACTGTACATCACGCGGCGGTGCACCGGCTTAAAGCCGTCACGCGCATCAGGGAGTGCACGAGCCACAATCACGCTCATGGAATAGCGCAAGTAGCAATCCTGCATGTCCTTTTCAATCAAGGACCTGATTTGCGAACCTGGTACCAATTCTTCTGACATTCTTTTTCCTCAATTTAGTAGACAGTAGGAAGTAGACAGTAGGAAGGTTTGAGGTCGGTCACCTACGGTTCCCTCTGAGGTATGAGCACGGTCCCATTGGGGACCTTTGAGCTTTCATTAATCACGCCTACGGCGTTAGAATGCTCAAAGTGCAAAGCACAACCTCAAAGCGAGTTTACGAGCGACCTCATTGCTCAAAGCGCAAATCTACCATTCACCTCCCGCTAACATTTCATTTATTACTTCTAAACTTTCTTCGTCGGTCTGGTCGATGCGGTGGGGCGTAATCGTCGCGTAGCCCTGATTCAACAGATAGTCGTCGCTATCCTTGGGCTGTTCATCCCACAGTTTATCGCCATCCAGTTGCCACAGTCCATTTTCATGGGAATAGTGGTCCGTAAACATTCCAAGGGCCATTTTGGTCGCCTTGAACCCTTTAAAGGTTTCGGCGGTAGCCTTTGGAAAATTCACGTTCCAGAATACGCCCACGGGAATCCGCTCGAACAGGCGATCCTTGACCACGTTCACGGCAAATTCCTTTGCGGTTTCGAGCATGTTGGCGGTTGTACCGCGGAGCGAAAGCGCAATGCCCGGCACACCCCAAAGAGCCGCTTCACGAGCTCCTGCGACCGTGCCCGAATAAAGCGACGACACGCCGGAATTTTCGCCGAGATTCACACCCGAAAAACACACGTCAAAAGCACCCGGACCGGCCCCCTCGGTAGTAAGCCCGTGGGTAGCAAAATGGCCTAACGCAAACTTGACGCAATCGGCCGGAGTTCCCGACATGGAATACGCCTCGATGGCCGAATTTTCTGCGATTTCCACTTTTTTGACCGAAAGCCCACGCCGAACTGTAAAGGCGTGCCCTACCCCGCTCTGCTCCACTTCGGGCGCAAAAACGCACACGTCCGCATAAGGAACAAGCGCACACGCCAAAGCGAGCATATAGCCACTCTGGATTCCATCATCGTTTGCGATGAGGACACGTGTCTTCGGATAGTCTTGCATGTAAGATAAAAGATAGAAAATAGTGCGCAGAATTTAGAGCTTAGAACTTAGATTTTATGGCGTTTACAAGCCCATTCAAATCAGTTAAGCCAACTGCCGACGAAGTTCTAAAACCTACTTTTGGAGGTCTACAAACAGCGAATCGAGACGTTCCGAGAGTTGTTTTGCACCCTCCCTACTCAAGTGGTCTGTATTGTACGCCATCGATGAAGTATAATCGTGTTTGCCCATCTTATTTTCGTCCATCATGACTGCATTCAGTTTCGCAGCACGCTTCAGCAATTCCTCTGCATGCGACCGTCTTCCGGCATATATGCCGAACGCCCCCGTCTTGGCATAACCCGGATTTTGAGGGGGCACGACCAATATCACCTGGGCACCTTTTTCAACTAGGGAATTGATGACAAATTTGTACAAAGCCATGTTATAATCCACATCGTCATCATCCAGCTCATACTTCATCGTATCATGCACAACCGTAGCACGCCCCCACCCATTCGAGGGCATCAGGAATTCGTCGTAACTGTAGGGCTGAGTCTGTTCTGCAATCGGCTTGTACGATTCTTCTACAAGTTCCACAAAACCTTTCGGAATGGAATCCTTCCAGAAATCATGTGTCTTGTCGTATTTAAAGCCAGGCGATTTCTTGTAAACCGGCGACCAGAAGAGAGCTTCCTTATCCCACATGAAATCTGGCGAGAACTCCAGCACCGCGAACTTCAATTTCGGCATATGCTTCAAGACATAGTTGAGAGTCAAGAATGAAATCGCATGAATATCGCCCGAAGGAAATCCCATGTTCAAAACGCTTTCAGAATGGATAAACGAAGCATTGATTCCAAACAGCACTCTCGAAGAACCGAGAACAACAGCTGTCGCGGTGTCGTGGGATTTCCAGAACCACTCCATCTTGACACGCAAATCGAGCGCATACGATTCCATTTGATCGGTATAGTAAACGCCAGCGCTATCGATATCCAAAAGCGGCGGCACAAAGACTCGTTCATCGACATCGAGCCATAGCGCCGGGTGCCAAAGTTCAGTACCCTGCGCAAGTTCGACCCAGCGCTCCGTGTACACGTTTGCAAGAATCAATTTGCGATGAGCGCCTTCGCTATTCACGAGCGTTGCCACAATCAAGGAATCCACTAGAGGAACCCATTCCGGATGATCAAATGTATATCCTTCTGGAGCCTCAAGCGAGCGCACCAGATTACCGGTACTGTCGGCAAAGAAAATCCTCTTATGCGTTTCGTAATTACTGCGGACAAACTGGCGCCCCGTCTTGCCGCCAAAATCCAGGAACAAGGTCATCTTGTTGTTATTCCTGTTCAACGACACATTGCAAGCCTGTTCACCATTGTACCAAATTTCAGAATGTCCATTGCGATTGGCTCGCAGGAGCCGCGCCCCCGTTACCGCCAAGCGGTTGTCATCGGACACGCCTCCATGATAAGCGCCATCAAAAAGTTTCTGGGGCGTTCCGAATTTTCCTTTCGAGAACTTGACCTGCCACGTCGATGTCTGCGCAAAAGATTCGTCGTTCTTGTTATTCGCCGCACTTGTCACATAGACAATCACGGTGTCGCCACTAGCAAGCACACGCCAGCGCGGAATCACCGCCGATTTTACATCCAGCTTGATTAAAGATTTGTCGGACGCATCTATTTTGCGCACGTAAAGTTCAGAACCTTCCGCAACGCCTTCAATCCCTGTACAGAAGGCGACCCACTTGCCGTCGGGCGATATATCCGGATGATACGCAGGAACGTTTGCACTCAATTCTTTGGCGACCAATTCATTTTTACTAAAATCTACATAATACAGGTTGCCGCTTTTATCTTCGCGGAACACAAGTTTTCCCTTATTCGTAGCAGCAAGCGATTTGAACTTTTTCGAGTTCACCGACACCGAAACGTCCGAATCCGTTTCGCGCTCCACATTTCCGATTTGCGAAGCATGAGGAATTGTTCCTAAAGCAAGACGGAAGCCGATATATTCCGCCTTCGTCGAAGCCGTCACCAGATAGATATCGCCGCGTGTGTACGGCTTAATGGTTTCAGGAGCGTTGCGGAAACTGCCGCCCTTCACGACACGTTCATCGGGGCCGTAATCCCTTACGCCGCCGACAAAGTCTACCCATTCTTCTTCTGTAAACGAAACCAGGTAGTCCCCCACCCATTCCATGGCATTGCCGGCCATGTCGCAAATACTATCGAGCGTGTAATACGACGTACAAACATCATGCAACAGGTAGTCAGAATTGGCACTCGTCCAGGACTCCTTCGGTTCCCAACCGCGAGTCGTCACAAAGACCCATTCCGCCTCTGTCGGCAAGCGATACCCGAGTATATCCCAATGGGGCTTAAGCGATTCTAGCCCAATACAAGAGCTGTCATCGTCAAACACAGCTTTTGAATAAGTATAAACCGTATCAAAGCCTTCTTCCTTGCTACGCTTATTGGCATAAAGCACTGCATCAAAGAACGTGACATCGGTTACAGGCAAGTCACCGCAATCAAGTCCCATTTCATTGCAAGTGACTTCATGCCTACCTATCATGAAATCGTAATCAAACGAGACCTTCATCGCCGGGCCATCTTTAATCGATGCCGAGGATTCATCCGTCCCCAGAATCACGATTTTCCCGTTCGAATGCAAGAGAGCAAAATCTTTCAAATCCAAAGAGTCTAAGGCACTGGTTTCATCATGCGGAATCGAAACGTATTCCGAATTGGAACAGCCTTCAAAGCTGATCAAAGCAAGCAATGCAATTATGCAGTAAAAAAGCTTCATCTTTTAGACTCTAGCTTAATCAACAAGGAATCAAGGCGCGCGGTCAATTTTTCTGCACCGGTCCAGCACAAATGATCGTAGTCATAAGCGACATCGCCCAAGTAATCATGATTGCCCATTTTGTTTTCATCCATCAACACGAAATTCTTTGTTTTCGACTCAACCGTTTTTAACCGTTCAATCAAGCTTTCTGCCACAGAGCGGCGCATTCCATGGCGGCCATAGCTGCCCGTCTTTTTGTAATATGGACTAATCGGAGTAATCAAGCCGACAACCATCACGTCGTGCTGTTCAGCAATTTTTAGAATTTTGTCCAACTGGGCATAGTTCAATTCATAGCGGCGGCTATCATCGCTCCAACTGCTATCGACAACCACGTCTGCAAATTCCTTGCCGCCACTCCCCCAGTCAGAAATACATTCCGTACGCATCCAGCCATGCGGATCGATAATGTCGGACTGCATCTTATAGGCCTCAGCCACTTCGACAGCCCTTTCTACAAACGCGCTATCGATTTCACCACGCCAGTAATCATGATTGCGGTCATACTTGAATCCAGGAGCATCACCAAAATTAAGCGCCATGCTTTCGCCCGGTTCGTATTCGTCCCACAAGTCAAAATCGATGCCTACAACAAGATATTTCAAATGCGAAAAATGCGTCGAAATATATGTTTCATAGAGATTTTCAATGCAGTGCATATCGCAAGGAATTGTCGAAAGATTAATGGCGGGCATGCTCAACAAATCCGGCGCCACCGCAGCCTGCATGTGCGAATTGCCTAAGGCCACGACCTCGGCTGAATCGCGGAATGTCCACAGCACAGGCATCTTTTGCGTCAGGTAATGCGTCGCCTGGCCACTTTCGGAATAGTAAAGCCCCAGGCTATCGTAATCCCAGCGAGAATCCTTGTCGCGATCGTGGGCCCAGAATACAGGATGCCAAAGTTCTTCGCCTTCAACAAGAGACAGCATTTCTCCCGTATAGGAATTAACCAGCACGACTTTTTTATGGTTTCCATTCATGTCGGTGATCGTTGCCACAAAGAATGAATCTGAAGCAAGAATCCATTCCGTATGGTCAAAACTAAAGCCCTCGGGCGAAGCAACTGAGGTCAATAGTTTTCCGGTGCTATCGGCAATCAGCGCACGTTCATGCGTTCCATAAGACTCACCCACGAACTTGCGCCCCGTCTTGCCGCCAAAATCAAGGAACAGCGTCTTGTTTTCGCCACCCTGACTCAGCGATACGTTACAGGCCTGATTTTGGTTGTACCAGATTTCAGGTTGACCATTCACATTGGCACGCAAAAGGCGTGCGCCCGAAACTGCCAAGCGATCGTTCTTGGACACGCCGCCATGATACCCGCCGTCAAAAAGTTTTTCGGGTTTCCCGAACTTGCCTTTCGAGAATCGGACTTGCCAAGTTTCTTGTTTGGCAAAGGCATCCTCTTCTTTATTGCTGCCGGCATCGTTCACATAGACAATCACCGTATCGCCATTTTCCAGGACTCGGAATCTAGGAATCGCAGCCGATTCTGCCGGAAGTTCAATCAAGGAAGAATCGCTTTCGTCCAAGCGCGTCACGTAGACCTTTGACTTGCCAGAAATTCCCTCGACACCGGTGCAGAAGGCAACAAACTTACCATCGGGCGAAATATCCGGATGATACGCCGACACGCCCGTATTCAGTTCAAGAACCGGAGCAGACGCGTCATTAAAATCCACATAGACCAAAACATCA
The DNA here is from genome assembly GCF_002210325.1 of Fibrobacter sp. UWB1. NCBI lineage: Bacteria > Pseudomonadati > Fibrobacterota > Fibrobacteria > Fibrobacterales > Fibrobacteraceae > Fibrobacter > Fibrobacter sp. UWB1. The sequence goes on along the minus strand of NZ_MWQL01000016.1, from coordinate 32,511 downwards.
CGAGAATCGTCCCTAAAGACCATTTTAGAAAGCGGCTTGTCAATAAACTTCTTGACCGTATTCGTCCTGACCATCACGGTGTATTTCTGCAGAACTTCCTTGCCCTGTTTATCTAGATAAAGCGGGTTTGGAATTGCACCGAACGCCAAACGGAATCCGACATAGTTCGCCTTTGTCGAAGAGGCCACCATGTAAACATCGCCACGGTTATACACATGAAGCGACGCCGGGTCGTTATTGTAGCTACCACCCTTCAGCACACGTTCTTCTACGCCTTCGCTAGCCTTGCCGCCCACATAGTCCACCACATCGACGGTATGGAAGGGCACCCACAAATCGTACACCCATTCCATGGCATTCCCCGCCATATCGCAGACACCATTTCTGTCCGTAAATGCCGAGCAGACCGCATGCAGTTTAAAATCGGAATTACCGTTATGCCAAGCCTGCTCCGGTTTCCACCCCATGTTCGCCACATAAATCCATTCAGCCTCGGTCGGCAAGCGGTACGCATTTACAAGGGGGCGGAAAATAAGTCCGTCGATACCGATGCATGAATGATTCGCGTCAAACATCAGGTTCGTATAGGAATAGGCCGTATCAAAGCCTTCAGCCTTGCTTTTTTTGTTTGCATAGAGAATGGCATCAAAATAAGTCACATCGGTCGCAGGCAAGGAATCATCGCAATCCAGTTTCATTTCTTTGCAGGTAACTTCATGCTTGCCGATGAGGAAATCGTAATCAAAATACGATTTCATGCTTGGCCGGTCTTTGATGGATGCCGATTCTTCGTCGGTTCCGAGAGTTACGGTCTTTCCCTTGGAACGGATAACGACAAAATCTTTTAACCCGAGGGACGCTAAATAATCATTTTCGCCCGCACCGGGAGCATATTCAGAATTCGAACACCCAAACAAAGCGATCAACAAGCCTAGAGCAAGCAAGTACAACGAGCGAATCATAGGCGTAAATATACATTTTTCTACATTATGGCCATGTTTTCCGAAAAGAAATTCCTCGCTACCAAAGAGACCTCCAAGGCCAAGCGCATGGCCGAACTTTTGCGTGTCATCATTTTGCAGCTGGGCGACGACGTGCCCCGCGCCAAACGTGAATTCGAGACTTACGCCGAATGGATGAAGCTCCCCGAAAGCGAGCGCCTTACCGGAAAAAATCAAGCCCAGATGATCGACCTGTACAAGACGTTCCGCACTCGGGCCGGGCTCGGCTTTGAACGCGATGTTTACCTGGAACAAGAGCCGGGCGACCGCGAAGTCGCAAACGAAGCACCGCTCCCGTTCGCCGTACTCGTACATAACCTGCGCAGCGCCTTCAATGTGGGCTCCATCATTCGCAGCACGGACTGTTTCGGGCTCGAAGGAGTCCACCTCAGCGGCTACAGCTGCGGGCCCGACCACGTGACGGTCAAGAGCGCCGCCCGCGGCTGCCAGGAATGGATTCCCATCAAGCGTTGGGAATCGCCATTCGACTGCGTCAAGTGGCATAAAGAAAACGGCTACGAAATTATCGCTCTCGAAACCGGCGAAGACATTCCGAGCATCAACGATGTCAAGTGGCCCGAAAAAGGCCTCATCATCCTCGGCAACGAAGAATTAGGAATCGCCCCCGAGCTCATGGCGGAGGCGACTATGAAGGTGACTATTCCGATGGCTGGCCGCAAGGCGAGCATGAACGTCGCCGGAGCATTTGCCATTATGTGCTTTAAGATTCGTTCGGATAACAACAGCAAGCAATAATCCGAGCAAAATGTTCTTGACAAGCGAGCGGTTCCGGTAACTCCCGGATAGCGAGCAGGCAAGAACTTTGCGAGGACTAGATTATTTTGCCAAATTCTTTACGGCGTCCGTCAAGCGGTCAATGGCCTGAATAAGTTCATCCATCTTGGCTTCGCTCACACCACCGGCAACAGCGGCGGGCACACTTGCGGCAGTCGCGGCAGCCTGAGCAACAGGCTTTGCAGGTTCCTTCACGGGAACCTTGCCAAGCCAGATGTCCGGCCAGCGGTCATTGCCGCTATGATAGGTAATGCGCGTTGCGGTTTCTACCGGTTCGCCAATCTTCCAGATATAGAGTTCGTAGTCGAACAGGTCGTGGTCGTGGCCCTTGTCGGTTGCACCCCATACGAGCCACTTGCCATCGGGAGAAAGACGCGGGAAATATTCATGACTGCGGCGGCCAGGCAGGTCCATCAACTTCACGTTCTTCGGAATACCGAAGAAGCCCACCTTCTCAATCTGCTTGCCGTCTTTGGCTGAAAACCAGAGGATTTCACTCGGAGCAGCGGTACCGCCGTTACCCGTCGGGTTCACGCGGTAAAGTTTGCTGCCGTCAAAGTTCCAGTCAATCTGGCAACCATCGCCGGACTTGGTCCAAGCGTTCTTAGTCAAATCCCACACGCCCGTTTCGCGCATAGAGCCGCGGAGCGTAATGGCCAAGTGCTTGCCATCGGGGCTCATGTTCGGTTCCTGCAGAATCACGCCGGACTTGTTGAAAGCCTTTTCTCCATCGAGCACGAGAGTCTCTTTTTTGCTGGCGAGGTCCATCGTAAACACTTTGCCTGCGCGGCTAAATACAATCGACTTGCCGTCGGGTCTCCAAGTGCCCCACGTCGCATTGTCCACCACCTTGCGTGGATTAACACCAAGGGAATTTTCGCCCGAAATGTCGACCATCCACAAGTCCCACTTTTCCGGGTAGTTGGCATCGTTTTCAGGCACCCAGCCGCCCTTGCTGCGGTTAAAGAGCACCGTCGAGCCATCCGGAGAAATGCGCGGGAACCAGTCTACATTGTCACCACTCGTAAGCGCACGGGCGTTCGTACCGTCGGCATTCATAATCCAAATGTCATGATGGCTATTCGCGCGACTCGTGGCCCACACAATAGCCCCCTCGAGCTTACCCTTCAGGGCATCAAGAGCTTTCTGTTCGTCAGCGGTAGGATCAACGGCGGCACCCGTCGGAGCGCCCTGCTGGGCAAATACCGAGGTCACGCCAAAAGCGGCACAGGCACAAAACTTCACAAACTTATTCATGCCTTAAAGATACGAAAAAATAAACGCAAGCACCCAGCGGGCACCTGCGTTTTTCGCTAAAACATACAATAGACGCTTTATTGCAAGCGAATCTTTTGCATCACAGTCGCATTTTTAGCCTGAATGCGAACCATATAGACACCAGCAGGTAATCCCTGGAGGTCCATTGCCTGACTCCCCGCCTGCGTCTTGACCGCATGGCCCGCCACATTGAACACGTCAACGCGGGCGGCACCGTCGGTGCGGACTTGGAGCGTGCGGCCCTGCAGCGAAACCGCCGGAGCGTTTGCAACTTTGGACTTCGCGATGCCGGTCATGCCGGAATTTGCGTTCATGAGGTTCGGCATGTTGCCCGAAACCAGGAGTCCGTTCAAGAGCTTGAGCGACTGGTTAAAGTAGTTTTCATCGCCGAGTGCCACTGCTTCTTTCCAGTATTCGTCAAGCTTGGACTGGTACTTCGCATCAGAGATGAGTGCTGTCATCAGAGAGGTCACGAATGTACTGTTGTGGTCATTGCCGAGACTGCCCGAAGAACGAATCACGGGGCCCTTCATGTCCGAAGCATTCACCTTAGACACGAACTCCGCCATCTTCTTGTCGATGGCGAGCGCACGCTGGTCGCCATGCCAGCACACGGCCTTCGCGTTACGCCACGGAGCGCGCGAGGCATCGTAGCTATAATAATCGTCTTCGCTCTTGCCGTTTTTGTCGGTCCAGTCATCCACCAGGCCCGTCGAGACTTCGTCAGAGCTCGATTCGTACAACTTCATGTTCGCATCGTAGGCCGTCTTACTCCAGAATTCGGCATTTTCTTCATCGACTGCGGCAAACAAGGGCATGTAAGCCGGATCGAAATAACCAGGATTCTTGCGGTTATAAGCGGCATCTCCCCACTTGTCGCCAGGCATATGCAAGCCATTGCTTTCAAACTCGGACTTTTTCATGGCCTGGATGAGTTTCTTGGCATCTTCCTTGTACTTTTCGTCGCCAAATTGGTAGTACGCCATCACAAGGGCGGCAGCGGCATCGATATCGCCATCGAGAGCGGCACCGTTGCCCGCATCCCAAGATTCCGAAAGGTTACCGATTTTCCAGATCATGAGTCCGTTTTCGTTCTGGAACTTTTTGTAAAAATTCCAGATTTTGTCGAATTCGGCCTGATAGCTCGTCGTGTTGTCGCTAAAGTAGACCATCAGAAGCATGCCGTAGCCGACACCTTCCGAAAAATACGCATCAGAACCGGGGTCAGAACGTATGCCTGCGATATCGCCCGATTCGTTGTACATGGCCTGTTTCCAGTACAGAAACTGCTTTTTCAGCTGTTCCGAAGCGGCGGCCTTGTCGCTCAGAAGAGTCGCATTGCCACCATAGTCAGACATCTGCGGAAACGGGAAATTCACCGTCGCTTGAGAAAGACCAAACGCCAACGCCAAAGACGCGGCCCAAACTTTATATCCCATATATATACTCCTTTTTACTCTACCCTCAAAGATAATGGATTTTTGCAAAAAATCAACTTTTATTTTTGCGTTTCGTGTTTAAAATCACGCTAAAAAGCTGTAAAAAAAGCGATTTTCGCCCATTATACAGGTGTAAACAGAAAAAGGTTCCGTTTTTTGTCGTTTTCGCATTCCAAAACCTATTTTCCGTAAAAAAAGGGATGTTCTATGAAGACTTTAACCATATCCGCATTTTTGTCGTCTTTGGCACTGTGCGCAACGCTTGCCACCGCCCAAGACATTACCCCCACCCGCGTAGGGCCTGTCAGCCAGTATGGTCAGCTGATGACCGGCAAGAACTCGCAAGGTCAGGGCCGCATTTACGGCAGTTGTGAAGGCGTCAAGGACGGTGCCGAAGTGCAGGTGCGCGGCATGAGCCTTTACTGGAGCTTAATGCCCCAGGCTCTGGAATTCTGGAGCGAAGAAGGCATTTCCACCATGGTGAACGACATGAAGATACAAATCGTGCGCGCCGCCATGGCTACCGGCAACGAAGACTGGAAAGGCGAATGGAACGGAATCCAGCTCAAGGGCTACGCCAGCGACCCCAACAACCAGAAACAATTTATGAAGACGGTTGTCGAAGCGGCAATCAAGAACGATATTTACGTGATTATCGACTGGCATTCCCACGAAGCCCACAAGCAGACCGATGCGGCAAAGGGCTTTTTCAAGGAAATGGCCGAGGCATATGGTAAATACGACAACGTCATTTTCGAAGTCTACAACGAACCGCAGCAGATTCCTTGGAGCGATGTCAAGAACTACGCAAACCAAGTCATCGAAGTGATCCGCCAGTATTCCGACAACCTGGTGCTCGTGGGCAACCCCTCCTGGGACCAGAATCCGTCTGACGCAATCGGCAACGAAGTGAACGACCCCAAGAAAAACACCGCTTACACCCTGCACTACTACGCCAACAGCCATAACTGGGAAGGCAATTACAGCTGGGGCGGCGAAAGCGAAGGCGTCAAAGGCGAAAAGGCTATCAAAGCAGGGCTCTCCGTGTTTATTTCGGAATGGGGAACCGGCAACGCCGACGGCAAGGGAACTCCAGATCAAGGCCGCAACCAAAGCTGGCAGGAATACGTGAACAAGTATCAGCTTTCTTGGGCGAACTGGTCTGCATCCAAGATCAGCGAAGGTACCGCAGCATTTGAAGGATCCTCAACCAAGACTTCGCTCCAGTACACCACCTCGGGTAACCTGGTGAAGGGCTACCTTTCTACCAACCCCGACAGCTACACCAAGTGCGCAGCCAACAGCAACAACAATCAAAGTCAGGGCGACGGCAACAATAATCAGAATCAAAACGAAAACAACAACCAAGGCAACAACAATCAAAACAACAACCAAAATGGCAACAACAACACCGCCATTTTCATGCAGACCAATTTGAATTTCAACGTGACCTTCTCGGGCAACGCCTTGCACATTGCAGGTTTCCCCATGACGGTCGAAATATTCAGCACCAAGGGCAACAAGCTCATGGCTGTCGATAACGTGAGTGGCACGCTTTCGCTCGCCAAACTCCCTGTCGGCATGTACGTTGCGAAGGTTCGCGGAAACGGAACGAACATGGTGCGGGCAATTCAGATTAAGTAAATCCAATCAAACGAGAGAGAAAGGGGTCCGGCCTTTTATGGGTCGGGCCTTTTTTATACCGTTCGGCTCTATCTCAAAACAAGAATGTGATGTCGCCTCACTCTCGCCATCGCTCCTGCTTAACGCATGGAGCTTATGGCTCACAGTTATTACCGTTCGGCTCTATTTGATCATTTTATCGAATACGGCGAAGTATTCGTCGCGATATGCCAGGTGCCAGCGGGAATCTTGCTGCAAAGCACGCAGAAGTGTATCCCAGCGGGCATAGTACTGCAGCGGGAATAGGGCGCGGTCTATGCCTAAGGAATCGGCGTCATGCATAAACAGGGCGGGGTCTTTGGCGTAATTCAGATACCGTTCAAAGAAATCCGCCGTCTTAAGGATAAACCTGCCATCGATGTAGATGGAATCAGTCGGGTTCATTAAAGCCAGGTAACCGCCGGCACGATCATCGTTAAAAAGCTTACCCTTATGCGGATGTTTCTGCATCCAGTCTGTCGCATCAACCGGCACACGCTGGTAAGCGACCATGGAGATGTCGTAAGCAGAAAGTGAACGAACCCAGAGACCGAAGATAAAAAAAGTAGGAAGTAGGAAGTAGACAGTAGACAGTAGGCGGCAGGATGTGAAATGTGGAGTGCGAAATGGGAAATTAGGCAATGTCGCTAAAAGTACCGGCAGGAACAATACGAAATTACGTTCGGCAATAAGGACAAGGATTGCTGTCGCCAAGAGAGAGACATTCAAAACACCGGGCCTGCGATTCTTATACAAGCGCCAAATGGCAAGTCCCATTCCTGCTAGGCAGAGCAAAATCATCAGCACACATTCCAGTGTATTCTCCCCCGCCATCAAAAGCGTGAACGGAGAACGGTTCTCGGCGATTTCGCTTGCAAAGATTGCCGCCGAGGGCGAAAGTCCAAGCAAACGGTCCAAGAGTCCAAACGGGTACAGGAATAACGCGAGGCCCTCGCGATGCAAGAACGGCATCGCAAACAATGCAACAACAAAAGCTCCCCGCAACGCAAGCGCCTTCCGAGAAAACTTATCACCCGACTTACGCGAATTCCAAATTCCGGCAGTCAACACAAGCACCGCAAACAGCGGGCCCAAAATGTACAAGCCCTGCGTTTTGCACCAAGTCCACTGTATGGCAAGAATAAGAACCGCAAAAAGCGTGTTCACCGGGGTCAAGCGACTGTTCGCAAACAACCTCGGCAAGACATTCCAATAAATCCCGAGAAACAATAGCGAAAACAGCACCGGACGCATTTCAAAATGATAGCGGAATACAAAAAGCAGAACAACTGCAACTAGAGACCGCCACATACAACTAGAGATTGCCGCGGTCCTTCGGACCTCGCAATGACATTTAGGATTTTCAGGCAACAAGAAAAGTGCAAACACGACGCCCCAAAGAATCGCCTTGAATGCCACCAAGAGCGGAGCGCCACCCAAACCGTAGACAAAGCCTACCGCCAGTTGAAAATATTCATGCACGTTCACAACGGGCGTGCGGACAGGTGTCCACGTAGTCACCCATTCGCGAGCACAAGCCAAATGCCACCAGATGTCGGTATCGGTCAGCGGAAAAATCGCGAACAGAATGACAAATACAGCAATTACCATTTCAATGTTTTCAGAACAGAATCCAGGCGGTCTGTCAACTGCTTTTTACCAGCAACACAGAGGTGGTCACGGTTAAAAGCCATTTGATCGGGATAATCATGATCGCCGAACTTATTTTCATCCATCAAGATGAAATATCGGTTTGCCTTGGCAAGCGCATCCAGCTTTTTCTTTTTTTCGGGATACTTACTGCGCTGCAGACCGTAAGTACCAAAGCTTCCCGTCTTTTTGTACTGGGGGGCCATCGGGAAAATGATCCCGATAACATAGATATTCTTGGCGGCCGCACTATCTACGATTTCGGCCAGTTCGTTCAATCTTGCATCCAGATAGCGTTCCTCTTGCGTCGAGAATACAGAATCCATCAGCACGTCGGTTCCGTCAACACCCCAGCTGCGGCATTCATCATCAAGTCCTCCGCGGGCGGAATAACGCTGAATCCAGCCCTGACTTGCCGGGTACGCATTTTCAACCGCCTCGACAAAACCATTGGGCAATCCCGATTTCCAGAAGTCGTGATGGGCATCGTAATCGTAACCGGGAACACCCATATGAATCAAACTCAAGTGGTCTTCCCTTCCGCTCCAATTGTCCAAATCTAGGGACATCACAATCGCTTTCAAGTTGTCGGCATGGTTCAACGCATAATTTTCAACGAAATACATATCGCGGTTTCCGTCAATTCCAGAAACAGCCGTATTCAGCATGTTCCATTCCGGGTACGCATCCGGATCAAGCCCCATTTCCATTCTAGAACTCCCGACCAAAAGAACTTCGGTTACATCGAGATTCTTCCAGTAGAGTTCCATCTTGATACGGTTTTTTTCGGTTTCAATGTCCAGGCCTTCGCCATAATAAACGCCAGCGCTATCCAAGGCCAACAAATCGTCGTAACCCGTAAAGGCAACATTCACCCAGAATGCAGGGTGCCAAAGTTCATCGCCTTCGGCCAATTCCAAAGTGCTTGAATCCGAAAGGTCCACCATAACGATTTTTGTATGGGCACCGTTTGCGTTCGTAAGCGTAGCAACCGCCTTATTATGGTTACCCGGGACCCATTCGCTGTGGTCAAAAGAATATCCCTTCGGGGCACCCACCGATTGAATCAACTTGCCTGTACTATCTACGACAAGAATGCGTTCATGTGTCCCGTACTTGGAGCCGACAAATTTTCGACCTGTCTTGCCGGCAAAATCGAGAAACAAGGTGCGTTTGCTGCTATCTTGAGCTAGAGAGGCATTGCAAGCCTGTTCACCATCGTACCACAATTCAGATTCAGAACCTACACGGGCTCGCAGCAAGCGTGCACCCGTTACCGCAAGGGATCCATCTTCGGCAATACCGCCATGGTAAGCGCCATCGAAAAGTTTTTTCGGTTCGCCAAATTTACCCTTCGAGAATTTCACCTGCCATGTAGATGTAGACTTGAACGAGGCATCATCCTTGTTGTTGCCGGCATCGGTTACATACACAATGACCGTATCACCGTTTTCAAGCACTCGCCAGCGCGGAATGGCGGCCGATTCAACATCCAGCTTGACAATGTCAGAACCTTCGGCATTCAGGTTGCGCACATAAACAGCCGACTTGCCAGAAACGCCCTCAAGCCCGGTGCTAAAGGCGACCTTTTGCCCATCCGGCGAAATATCCGGATGATACGCATTCAAGGTATCTTCGATTTCAATCACCGAAAGCGCACCGTTAGAATAATCTACATAAGACAGATTCCCCGACAGATCGTTTCGGAATACAAGTTTCATCTTGTAGGTTCCAAAGATGTTCCTAAGCGTCGAGGAACTGGCAAGCGGAACCACGCGGCTGCCAGCCGCCTTGCCATCGGAATTCATCCACAAGGCATTCGGAACTGCACCAAAAGCTAAGCGAAAGCCCACATAGTCTGCACGGGTTGAAGACGTCACCGTATACACGTCACCACGGCCAAAGAGCGTAATCGATTCGGCCGGAGTCCTGTAGCTGCCGCCCTTCACGACACGCTGGCCGAGGCTTCCGCCATCGGGAGCCCCCACGTAGTTCGCAATAGTCGTGTCGCGGAAATTACCGAGCCAATCATTCACCCATTCCATTGCGTTTCCGACCATGTCGCAAACCTGGGCATCCGAAGACCTCGAGCAAACCGCATGCAAATGATAATCCGAATTGTCAGACGTCCATGCGGCCTTCGTATTCCAGAAGCGGTTTGCCACAAAGGCCCATTCAGCTTCCGTCGGCAAGCGGTAAGCCTTGACTTCGGGGTGGAAGGCAAAGCCTTCCAGGTTCACGCAATGATTTTCAGAATTCAGTTCAACTTTACTGTAGGTATACGCCGTATCAAAGCCCTCTTTTTTACTGCGGGCATTAGCAAAGAGAACTGCATCGTAATACGTCAAATTCGTCGCCGGATAAGCATCCTTTTCGCAAGGGACCGAAATCTTCGAAGACTTCATCAGCGAATTGAATTCAGCGCAAGTCACCTCGGACTTGCCGATAGAAAAATCGTAATCCAGAATCACCAGCATTTGTGGGCGTTCGCTAGCCTTGGCAACACCTTCATTGGTACCAAGCATCACTTCTTTCTTGTCATGCTTGACCGCAACCATGTTGTCTAGCGAGTCAGATTCAAATGCAGAATCAACATTTTGCTGCGAATAAATGTATTCCGAGTTTGAGCAAGCATAAAAAGCGACACTCAGCAGCAACAATAAAATCCGACACATTTCTTACCTCAATTCCTTCAATACCGCTTCAATCCGTTTTGTAATTTGGGGTGCCGCTCTTGCGCAAAGATGGTCTTCATCAGCAGCGGAATATTCGTCATAATCATGTTTCCCCATCTTGTTTTCATCCAGCAGCCTGAAATGCGGATATGTTTTTTCCAAAGCCTTCAAGTCATCAATGAGTTCTTTAGCACGGCTCCTGCGCAAGCCATAACGACCAAATGCACCCGTTTTTCTGTATGCCGGATTTTGCGGGAAAATAACACCTACGACGCTAACGCCCCTCTCTTCAGCCTTTTCAAGAATTTTCTTGAATACTTTCATAGAATTCTCAAGCGTTTCTGGATGATCGTCATAATAAAGGGAATCCATTTCTATATCGGGATTCTTGCTCCAGGGCTTACAACCTGTTCCAAGCATACGACCGCGGTCATCCAAGAAGGCGTAGTCGCCTTCAATCGTCATGTAATTCGAAGTATATTCCAACAAGCCTTCCGGATACCCGTCTTGCCAGTAATTGTGATTCTTGTCGTACACGAACCCGGCATAGTTCTTGTAATTATCGTTGAAGAAATTGTCGCTATCGGGGCCTTTTTCCGTCTTGTACCAGAAATCGATATCCAGAGAAATCACAATGTATTTCAGCTTTTTGAAATGCGGATAGATGTAGAAGTCCAAGAAATCCTTCGACATGTATATGGAATTAGGCGTCTGGGCGAGATTGATCGCATAGAACGGCTGAACCAGGTACCTGGGCGACACGGAATGCAAGGGACGCGACGAACCGACAATCACGACATTTGCCGTATCACGGTAACGCCAGATCAATTCCATATTGTAGCGCATCAAAATGCCTTCAAGATTTTCGCCGGCATGCATGTAGACACCCGCGCTATCACCATCGACTTCAAACTTGGATTTATCCAAAGCGTCCGGAATCCAGAGGCACGGTTGCCACAAGTCATCGCCTTCGACCAAATCGGTCATGCTGCTGTCTTGCATATTGACGAGCACAATCTTCCTGTGCATTCCGCTTGCTTCCGTAAGAGTAGCTACGGCATAGTCCGAACGGCCGCGCACCCATTCCGTATGATCAAAGGAATAGCCCAAAGGCGCCTTTATGGAGCTTATCAGTTTACCCGTGCTGTCCATGACCAGAATGCGTTCATGAACTCCGTAAGACTCGCCCACAAATTTTCGGCCCGTTTCTCCGCTAAAATCAAGGAACAAGGTCTTCTTGGAGCCATCGGTTGCAAGCGATGCATTGCAAGCCTGCTCGCCATTATACCACACGGTATCGCTGGCCTTGGATTCCAACGTCGAGGTTCCCTGAGACACCTTTGCACGTAGCAGCCTGGCCCCAGTCACGGCCAAGCGTTCGTCACCGCTGATTCCGTCATGGTATGCGCCATCAAAAAGCTTTTGCGGTCTACCGAACCGTTCTTTCTGGAACTTCACCTGCCAAGTCTCCAAACGCTTGAACGAGCCGTCATTCCTGTTGTCACCGGCATCCGTCACATAGACAATCACCGTATCGCCATTCGGAAGAACTCTCCAACGGGGAATCGATGCGTTATCGACCTTCAGTTTGAATATTTTAACATAGCCCAGCGAAAGCGTTCTGACATACACTTCGGATTTGCCCGAAACGCCTTCAAGCCCTGTAGAGAAGGCGACAAAACGTCCGTTTGGCGAAACATCTGGATGGTACACTTCCAAAGTATCCTTGATTTCGGCCGTATAAATGGTGCCGTCCGAATAGTTCACGTAGGCCAGATTACCAGTCAAGTTGTTGCGGAATGCAAGGACAACCTTATATGCATCCAAATGATTCTTTAACGTGCGCTGGTTCACTAACGAAATCACGCGCTTGGAATTGGGAATGCCGTCATAGTCCATCCACACCGCGTCAGGAATTTGACCAAATGCCAAGCGGAAACCGACATATTCCGCACGAGTTGACGAGGTAATCGTATACACGTCGGTACGGCTGTACAAATTGATTGCGCTTCCTAGCTGGCGATAGCTACCGCCCTTCACGATTCGCTTACCCATGTTGCCGCCATCTGGCGACCCCGTGTAATTGTAGATGGTCGTATCCCTAAAGAATCCGAGCCAGTCATTGACCCATTCCATGGCGTTGCCCGCCATATCGCAAAAATCCGTAGAATCAGAAATTCGAGTACAAACCTCATGCAGCTGAATTCCCGAATTTTCGGCATTCCAGCTCGCCCGCGGATTCCAGTTACGGCCAGCTACTACGACCCATTCCGCTTCGGTCGGCAAACGATAGCCATCTACATCGGTATGAAAATAAAATCCTTCAAGGAACGTACAATGTCCATCGCTATCGATCTGTTTACTCGAGTACGAATACACCGTATCGAAATTTTCCGCCTTGCTTTTTTCGTTGGCAAACAAGACAGCATCGTAATATGTCATGTCTGTCGCAGGGAGATTCTTGTTTATGCAAGAAAGTTTGAGTCCCTGAGGTTTCATCAACTTATTGAATTCGCCACAAGTGACTTCGTGCTTGCCCATGGAAAATGAATAGTCAACCTTGACTTTCATTTGGGGGTATTCTTCCAGCTTTGCAGCAGTATCGTTCGTTCCAAGAATCGCTGTCGCATTATAAGCCGTCACACGAATCATGCCGTCCAGTTTATCTTTTGAAACTCCAAGATAAACATAATCGGATGTAGGATTCACATCGGCGCAAGCAAAAAACAGGAGCGATATTAAAGAAAGTAAAATAACCCGCATTTGCTAAAAATAGCAATTTAGGGCCAAATTCACGATTACAGGTGGTCCGGTAAACGGCTTTTAGCAATTTCCTGGTTCGCCTTGATGCCCGGATATTCCGCAAAAAACTCTTCGGCCATGCGGTACCAGGTCAAAGCGCGGCGCAAGTCGCTATCCAAGTACAGGTTTCCCATATTGAAAGCCGCAAGCCCCACGAACTGTGTGGACGTAAGAGGTTTGAATTCCAACCCCGTCCAAGGCCCCGCCTTGTATTTTTCACGGTATTCTTGGTCTGAATAGCTATAGCCTTCGCGATTAGGCTCCAGATTAATCGCGGTCGAAGAGTCTGCCCCATAGCGCAAGAACACATGCCCCGGGAGCATGATAACCGAAAGCGGCAAGTTTCGCGCCTCGGCAACCATCATCGCAAGCCAAGAAAGGCCCATGCAGCCGGACTTTTTCATTTGCAACACATGCAATGGGAGTATCGCTTCGGCCGTAACGGCCGCATCGCCTGCGCCCGCAAATTCAAGGCCCCAATAAGTCCACAGCAAACTTTTCAGGCTCCACAAGGTATCACCAGTCATCGCAAGCGAACTGTCGAAATAAGCAAGTCCACCGTTCCACGATTCAAGAGAATCAAGGCATCCCGGCAAGCGGTCTTCAAAGGTACAGGCCGCATCCCTAAAATTCATCGTCTCGGCTCGCCCGCTCCAAAGCAGCAACGTAAGTGACGCCGCAAAGACGACAATCAGCACCGGCCAGAAGAACCTAGACGAGAGACGAGAGATGAGAGACGAGAAAAATAAAATACTTTTCATTTTATAATATATCCTCTCTCGTCTTTCGTCTGTAGGCACGAAGTGCCGTTCTTTCGTCTATAAACCATCCCATTCCATGGGCGATTGCCAGAAGTCACGAGCCGTCATCATGTAAATCACGAGGCGCTTGCTCTGCATATCCTTCTTCATTTTCATCATGCGGTGGTACACGCCCGGGCCGCCGCCCCAACTTGTAAGCACCTGCACGTCGAGCCCTGTCGCATAAGCCAGCAGCGAGCCCGGGCCGCCCGATTTCTGGTCGACCGATTCAAACACACCCGTAAAGGAATCACCCATCAAGAGAATCGGCGAATTCTTGCCGCCCTTGTAGGCTTCAGTGCCCTTGAAGATTTTCATTGCAGGCAAAGTATCTGCAGCATACTTTGACTTTTCAGCATCGGGCAAATGAGCCACAAGGTCGCCTTCACGTACCGTTTTCGTTTCTTGCAGGTTAAGCGAACCAGGTTGTGCTCCCGATTCGGCGTACCAAGAATACTGCGTCACGCGGCTAGCCAAGAGTTCCATGGCGGCAAGCATGCCGGGCAAGGACCAGTGCGTATCATAGCGCTGGTAGCTGTAATGCGGAGGTTCATCGCCCGACTTCGCGGCCATCAAGGCCGGATAAAGGTCAAGCACGTCGAGCCCTGCGGCAAGCATTTCGCGAGTGAATTCGCGGCCGGCGGGGTTCACGCAAAGGTCGGCAGCCGTGCCTTCGACCAGGCGTTCTCCATAAATTTCTTCTTTTACCGGAACCGGCACCACCAAGAGCTGCACATTCAGGGAATCCAAGTACTTCTTGAGTTCCAGCAGGCGCGGGAGCGGATTGTGCAAGGAATCCTGCTTGGTTATTTTATCTGCAAGCAAGTAATTGGCGTTGCGTCTAAACCAGAGCATGTCGCCACCAGCCCAGGCATTCTGTTCCTTCGGCAAGTTCTTGAGCTTTTTAGAAAGGGCGTCGCGGAACTTTTTCGTCGCGGCATTCTCGGGGCAAGATCCTTCGAGCGACGCAAGCGTTTCAAGCCTGAAAGCGGAGCTTGTATCGAGCGTGCGGTTTACCGGCACCACCTCGCCCGCTTCGGCCAAGGAATCCGCCGTACGCTTGGCGCGCAAGGCTTCGTCGCTCAGGCGGAATGCCGGGACTTCAAAAGCGATCCACATCGGCGTACCCATCGGGTTTCCGCGCATCACGGCAAAAGGCCTGTTGGCGTCACCTTCCCACGGAGCCCCTGCCGTATGCGGTTCCAAGTCCGTATTCAAAGTCGGATACCAGTAAGACGACAAAGTACGTGCCCAGTTCATGACATCGTCAATATTCATTTCGCCGGTCAAATAGTAATTCAAAATTTCGGCGGTTTCGCCCGTAGAGCTAAACTTCAACTTTCCGTAAAATACGGAGCGGCCCGTCCACGGGGCAGGCATCACCTCGACCCACCAGTCCACGGAACCATCGCTCAGAGGAACGCCCCACATGCGAGTCACCGTCTGGAAAGCACGGAACACTTCGGGTTCATTCCACTTGACCGCTTCAACGGAATTCAACAACTGCGAAAGCGAATCGTTTCCGGTTTGCGCATAAAGAATCTTGGCAAGCGGTTCCCATGCCAACGGCTGGCGGCCCGCAATGGCGGCAGGCTCGTATTCCGAAAGGGATTCCAGCATCGGGAACGGATATTCTGCAAGCTTTGCCTGAGCCATTTTGCCCGTATAGTTTTCAGGCTTTTCTTCTTTGCCCGCCAAACGAATCGGGTTATTGAAATACGCCGCAAAATCGAGGGCCGCAAGAGTGGGCTTTTTAACCACGCGCACCTGCTTATCGGCACTAATGAACTTCATTTCGAACACGGTCACCGGCGTTGTAGGCTGAGGCGGCAATGCCGCCGGGCGCTCTGCAGCCACATTCTCGGCCTGAGGCACATTTGCATCCGGTTTATTCGAAGCGCAAGAAGAAAGTGCTGTCACCAAAAGCGACGACGAAAGCATCGCCAAAGAAATTTTTGTCAAAGATTTTTTAGCGCGGGAATCTAATTTCATAATTCAAATATACTAAATCTGCTTTTCAAGCTAAATTTCTAAATTTACCGCGCAATCAAGGATTATCCATGAATTTCAGAGATTTTGGCAAATACAACCAGTTCAAGGAACAATTCGCCGGCATGTCGCCCGAAATGAAGGAGCAAATGATGCGTATGGCGAAGGAACAAATGAAGGCTAGATTCAGTGCATTTGTTCAAAAGTGGCTATCGCTCCCGATTTTGACGATTGCAGCAATCGCCTTGGGCGCTCTTGTCGGAGCCCTTACAGCGTTCTTTGGGCAGGTGCTCCTGGCGGTCAGTGCGGTACGTGACGCCAATCCGCTTTACTGGATTCCGGGACTTGCCTTGATTGGGATTGTGATTGTATTGGGTTTCCAGAAATTCGGCAAGGGCACCGAGCGCGGCATGGACATGGTATTCGGTGTCGCCCACGGCAAAGAAAACGAAATTCCGCTGCGCATGATCCCGATGGTTGCCGTAAGCACTTGGCTCACCCACCTGTTCGGCGGTAGCGCCGGCCGCGAAGGAGTCGCGATGCAGATTGGTGCGACGCTCGGGCACAACATCAGCAAAAAAATTCCTATGGAAAACGCTGGCAAAATTTTGCTCATTGCAGGCATGGCTGCAGGTTTTGCAGGACTTTTCCAGACACCGCTTGCCGCCATTGCGCTTGCACTTGAAGTTCTGCTGGTGGGCTACTTGAATCTGTCCGCTTTGCTCCCGGCAACAGCCGCTGCATTTACCGCCTACAAGGTTTCCGAGATGCTCGGGCTCGAAAAGTTCTCCGTTGACTTGCACACGCTTTTCCCGGATTCGAACGTCGCCGGACTCCTGTGGAATGAAAACGGACTTGACATTCAATTCGTACTAAAGCTTGCCCTGCTTGGTGTTTTATTCGGTATCGTAGGCGGCGGCTTTGCCAAGATGCTTTCGATCGCCAAGAAACTTTTCGCTAACAAGTTGCCAAATGCAGTCAAGCGGATCGCCTTCGTAGGTATCGCCCTCAGCCTTTTGCTTCTCCTTTTCTGGCAGGGCCGCTATGCAGGCCTCGGTACGAACCTGATTGACATGTGCTTTGCAAACCCGAAGGCCGCAAATGTAAATGTCGCGGGAGTCGCTGCAACAGTTTTCGCCTGCGACTGGATTCTGAAATTCGCACTCACGATTGCAACGATTGCAGTCGGATTCAAGGGCGGCGAAATCACACCGTTATTTGCCATCGGAGCAACATTCGGCGCTTGGGTAGCCGCCATGGTAGGCGTTCCCTTGCCGCTTGCAGCAGCCCTCGGTTATGCGGCAGTCTTTGGTGGTGCGACAAACACGCTCTTGGCCCCCATCTTTATCGGCGCAGAAATTTTCGGTTTTGACACACTCCCCGCATTCTTTATCGTTTGCGTAGTCGCCTTTGTTTGCAACGGCGGACAAAGCATTTACGCACAGAAGAAATTGAGACTCAAGTAGTTGACGTAGAATCATGAACGCGGTCTATATCGAAATTACGGATGTATGCAACTTGAATTGCAGCTTTTGCCCTTGCGGCAAGGCAGTTTCGCAGACATCAACGATTTCGCCCCAAAATACCGCATCAAAAAAGCCTCGCGAATTCATGAGCACGGAGCTATTTGAACGCTGCATTGCAGAAGCGGCGACCGTTGCCGAAAGCGTCTACTTTCATGTGCTGGGCGAACCTACGCTGCATCCTGGTTTTGGGCTATTCCTCAAAAGACTAGAGCAAACTCCGCTCAAGCTGAACTTGACCACCAACGGCACCACCATAGCACGAGTTTCGGAGCGCCTCTTGAAATTCCCCGCCGTGCGCCAGGTGAACATTTCGACGCATGCGTATGCGGAACTGCCGCAGGAACCGGCACTCGCACACTTGCAAGACGTCCTTGACTTTTGCAAGATGGCGAATGCAGTGCGTCCCGACATGTACATCAATTTGAGGCTCTGGAATGTAGGCGATGCAACCAGCAATTCTTGGAACGAGACGATGCTTGCCAAGGTGAACGAGGCTTTCGGCACCAATGTTGAACTAGGTCAATTCTGCAGTCGCCATAAGAGTTTCAATGTCACCGGACGCATCTACCTGCACCAGGACAGCCGCTTTGAATGGCCTGAACAACTCAGAATTCAGAATTCGGAATTCAGAATTGACAATTCTAAAAAAAATTACATTCAAGGAACATGCCGCGCACTCGACACCCATGTTGCAATTCTCCATGACGGACGCGTTGTAGCCTGCTGCTTAGATTATAGCGGACAAATCACGCTCGGCAACATTGCCGACCAGAGCCTTGCCGAAATTCTGGAGACACCCCTCGCCCGCAACCTACGCGAAGGTTTCGACAAGCACGAATTACGCCATCCGTTTTGTCAGAATTGCACTTTCTGCAAGCGCTTCGGCAAATAAGTTTATATTTGAGTCAAGATGCCGATAGTCACCATTCAAGATTTCACTGGCGTTTACGCCGAGCAGCCCTTCATGCAAGGGCTGCGGGAATTGGCTGCATCTAACGGCGACATTCATTGGCTGGACTGCACTAAGATTGAAGGTACAGACTGCTACTGCGATGACGAAGCGCAAGATGCCCTCAACAAGATGATGGACGAAGCCGTCGCAACCGCTACGAATACTTCTGCTACAAGCACCCCCGGCATCCACTTCTTCGATAACGGCAATTACCACTACATGAGTATGCTCTGGACGGACCGCGTTCAAGAACCGTTCGACCTTGTCGTATTTGACCACCATCCCGATATGCAACCGCCTCGTTTCGAAGGAATCCTCAGTTGCGGAGGCTGGATTAAAGAAGTTCTCGACCACAATAAATTTGTACAGAACGTCATCGTTACCGGAGTCGCCGACCATCTCGTCGAAGAAATCCGCGAAGACCTTTCGCAGGCAAGCGCCGCCGAAATTCTGAACCGCGTCACCTTCATCCGCGAAAGCGAACTATCCGCTGTCACCCTGGAGGGGTTTAGCCCCGATAGGGTCCATCTCACATCACACTCCACACCCGTCTACATTTCTATCGACAAGGACGCCCTTTCTACAGCAGAAGCAGCGACCAACTGGGATCAAGGTTCACTCACCTTTGAACAACTCGCCAAGACACTCAAAGTTCTCGCCGAAAACAGAAAAATTTTGGGAATTGACATTTGCGGAGAACGCGCCCGCGACATGGGATTCGAAGACACCGCCGCGGCAGACGCGCTCAACAACGCATTGAATGAGAAACTGTTCCACTTGCTCACGGAGCTCCATGGCATTCAATAACCGCAAGCCACAAAAGCAAGGCGCCCACGGCGTTGCCCGCGTGATTTCCAAACGCGGCTATTGTAGCCGCAGCCAAGCCGAAAAGCTGGTACGCGAAGGCCACGTAATTCTCCGAGGCAAGCCTGTGCACGACCCCGAAACGCCCGCCTACGAAAACGACGAAATTCTCATAGACGGCAGGCCCGTTACCGCAAGCGAATTCGTCTACTTCGCCATGAACAAGCCCCGCGGAATCGTCACCACCGCAAGCGACGAAAAAGGCCGCAAGACCGTGATGGACTTGTTCCGCGAAGAGTACGCCAAGATGTTTCCCGGCAAACCCGTACCACACATATCGCCGGTGGGCCGCCTCGACGCCGCGAGCGAAGGCCTGCTGCTGTTTACTAACGACACCAAGTGGGCAGACGCATTGCTAAGCGGAGGTTCAACAATGTGTCATCCTGAGCGGAGTGAAACGGAGTCTCTTTGGTCACTTGGGCTTCAGCCCTTAGTGATCCATGATCCCCCTTGCGGGGAGAAGGATCCAGGCACGAATCAACACATCAAAATCTACCGCGTGCAGGTCAAAGGCCACCCCACCGCTGACGACCTTGCGAAAATGGAAGCCGGCTTCAACGTACCGCCCCGCATCTTCGGCGAAAAGGAAGAATTCATGCACGCGGAGCGCGCACTACTCCACAACGAAGGCGAAAAGAACTGCTGGCTTGAAATCACATTGTCAGAAGGCAAGAACCGTGAAATCCGCCGCATGCTCGCCCACCTCGGCTACGAAGTCATGCGCCTCGTACGCATCCAGTTCGACAAGTATACGCTGGGCGATTTAAAGCCAGGCGAAATCCGCGCCGTTCAGGTCTAAATCAAGTCTCTGTTCAAGAGTTCGCCGTGGTCAAGCACCAGGCGGCGGAAGGGGCTGTTCAAGTAAAAGTCCGGGTTATGCGTCGCCATCACCACAGTGGTGCCGCGGGCATTGATTTCCTTGAAAATCTTGAAGACTTCTTCGGCGTTTTTCGGGTCAAGGTTACCGGTCGGTTCGTCCGCCAACAGCAAGTACGGGTTATGCACCATGGCGCGCGCAATCGCCACACGCTGCTGTTCACCGCCCGAAAGCGTATAAGGCATGGCAAAGCGTTTCTGGCTAATGCCCACAAGGGCTAAAGCATCGAACACAGCCGCATTAATCTTGCTGCTCGGAGTACCCACAATGCGGAGCGCAAGTGCCACATTCTCGAAAACATTGCGGTCCGGCAACAACTTAAAGTCCTGAAAAATAATTCCCATCTTGCGGCGAAGCGACTGAATCTTGCTATCGGGCGTGTTCTTGCTGTCGTACAGGCAGTCGCCCGTAAACTTCACCATCACCTGGCCGCCACGTTCTTCGTCGGGGCGTTCGTCCATGTAAATCAGCTTCAAGAGCGTCGACTTACCAGCACCGGAATGCCCCGTCAGGAACACGAATTCACCCTTATGAATACGCAACGTCACATTGGAAAGAGCCTTCCAGTTATCCTCGTAAGATTTAGTGACGTGGTTAAAATGAATCATAAGAGCCTTTTAAACAATGGATTGCTTCGCTGCGCTCGCAATGACATTATTATTCCGTCATGCGGATTTCGATATGGACTTCGTCACGCCACTTCTTTACCAGCGCTTCGAGCTTCTGATTTTCAAGATGGGTTGCAGCCATCTGTTCAATCTTACCGTAGTCTTCTTCCAGAGTCAAATCACGAATCTGGCGAGAATCATCCAGACGGAACAAGTGGTAGGCTCCATCAATCAGAACAGGTTCCGAAATTTCGCCCACGTTCAAGTTCGCAACCGGTTCCACATAGGCCGGTTCCATTTCGTTGCGCTGGAACCAACCGAGGCGGCCGCCGGCAAAGTTGCTGGACTTGTCTTCGCTAAACTTCTTGGCGGCAGCGGCAAAGCCTTCTGTCGTCTTGATAGCTTTTCTCAAAGAATCGGCACGGGCAAGAACCGCGGCAGAATCCTTCGCCGTCGGAATCGTGCGAAGCAAAATCTGGGCAGAACGCACACCGTCTTCTTTACGACCAAGCACGCGGGCAATATGCCAGCCAAGCTTCGTCTTCACCGGGTTAGAAGAATACTGACCGTTCTTCAGCAAATCCAAGGCACGTTCAAAGGCAGGGTCCAGCTGTCCACGCTTAAAGTATCCCAAGTCACCACCCTTGGCAGCAGAAGTATCCTGCGAATGGGCCTTCGCCAACAGTTCGAAGCTCATCCCCAGGTTCAAGGTGTCGATCAAGGCATCCGCGATACGTTTTACCGAATCCACAATCATGGAATCCGGTTCAATCGGCAACTGAATATGGCTCAACAGCACGCAATTGAACTGCTGCGGAATAGAATCCTTGTAATTTGCAAAAAAGGCATCCACTTCTTTTTTGGTCGGCGTAACAGAACCGACATGGCGCTGACGCACACGGGCCATTTCAATGTGGTTGCGAATCTGCTTCGAAAGTTGGTCGCGGTACTGCGCCATGCTAATGCCGAGCTGGGCACGAATCGCCTTTTCGAGCGTCGCAAGGTCCGTATTCTGGCTTGCGGCAAGCTGCGATAAGTGGGCGTTCACGCGCTGGTCGACTTCGGCATCGGTAATCACAATAGAATCGCGGTCAATGCGGCTCAGCAAGACCTTTTCTTCAATCATCTGGTCAAGCACATACTTGCGCTGGTCCGCTTCGGACATCGCAGAACCTTCGGGCGTTTCCTGAAAACGGTACAAGTTGTTCAAGAATTCCGAACGCATAATCGGCTTGCCATCGACCACAGCCGCAACCCCTTCCATCAACACGGGTTCAGCCATGGCAAATGCGGCTAACGCACTCAACGAAATAACAAATTGTTTCACTGCAACAGGAAACTTCATTACTTTTCCTTTTCGCTAAACACATTCATCTGCGAGAAAATCGGGCGTGCCTTCTTCCATTCCTTCTTCAGGCGGGCAAACACGGTCTTCTGGTGTTCGACCCAGGCGCGGGCAGCCACATCTTCGGCGACTTCGGCATAGGGCAACACATCGGCAGAATCGAGTCTCGACAGCACAACGACAGCCTTGAGCTGACCACCGCAAAGCTTAACCTGCGAAAGCTTGCCGAATTCCACATCGGTAAACGACGGCAAAATGCAGCTATCGGGGCTAACGGCAACCGTATCAAAGCGTTCAATGCGCTTCACCATCCAGCTTGCAGCCGGATAAGTTTCATAAGTCAGCTTCTTATGTCCCTTATAGTACATTTCAGCCATCTGCCAATCCTTAAAGTAAATCACGGCACCAGTCAGCAAGTTCCTGCCGCGCACAAACAATTCCGGATGGGCATGGTAGTAATCCAGCTTTTCGGTATCGCCAAGCATCATGGTGTCGGCAAACGTCTGCAAGTAATAGTCCACCGTGATCTTGCGTTCGGTACGTCTTACCTGTTCCTGAACGGCGGGGTCCTTCCAGAAGCCCTTGGCCATGGCTTCCTGGTAAATGGTTTCTTCATCAATCCAATGTTCCAGGAACGTCAGCTTTTCGCGGTCCGTCATGTAATCCCATTCAGGGACAAGACGGTAAAGTTCGGCCTGACGGAGTTTGGTTTCGCCCACCGAAACCACAACCGGGTCTTCCTTGGAAAATGGAACATCGCAGCCCGTCAAGCAAAAGAACGAGCATGCACAAACAGTCAGCAGAGAACGGATAATTTTATTCATCGGGGCTAAATTTAGAAAAAACCGAGCCCGCCGCCCACTCAAACAACATTCTTTTACTTTCAATCAGGCTTTTTTCTAAAGCCGCAATCCTAGAATTGGAAATAAAGGAACGGATTGTAGCTTTGTGTAAACAAAGCGAGAATGGCCACGATAAAGATGGCCAAGGCCACCGCCATACGAACCGGCGAAACCTTGCTGCACCAATCAAAGCTACGGAACTTCCAGAACGAAAGCAAGGCCGCAAGAGCCATAAAGAACAGACACGTCGGCGTAAAAATTTCAGCCGACAGAATCGCATCGGCAGAACTCACCGCATTGAACCCAAGCATGCTCTTCCACATGCGCCAGGCCTCGCCAATGCTGTCGGCACGGAACAGCACCCAGCCAAACAGCACAATCACCTGCGTAATCAGGACCTGCACCAGCTTGGGCGCCTTGTAATAGAAAGCGTTCTTGTTGTTCGCGCGTTCCACGATCATAAAGAAGGCATGGTACAGGCCCCAGCAAACAAACGTCCAGTTGGCACCGTGCCACACACCGCTCACGAACATCACCAGGAACAGGTTAAAGTACAGGCGGGCTGTGCCCACGCGGTTGCCGCCCAGCGGAATGTACAGGTAATCGCGGAACCAGCTCGTGAGCGAAATATGCCAGAACTTCCAGAACTCGGTAATGCTCTTGGAACGGTACGGGCCGTTAAAATTACGCGGAAAGTGGAACCCGAGCATGAGCCCAAGGCCAATCGCCATGTTCGAATACGCCGAAAAATCAAAGTAAATCTGGAACATGTACGCAAGCGAACCCCACCAGCTGTTCAGCACGCCGGGAGCATCGGCCGCAAACACGCGGTCCGCAATAATGCCCACCTGGTTTGCAAGGAATATCTTTTCGGCAAAGCCAAAACAGAAAAACGATATGCCGCGCACAAAATTTTCGAGCGTATGCGTACGGGTCGCAAGTTCCTCGGCCACGGTATTGTAACGGACAATCGGGCCCGCCACCAACTGCGGGAACAAGGCCACGTAGCAAGCAAATGTCGCAAAGTCCTTTACCGGAGGAGCAGTCCCGCGCCACACGTCAATCGCGTAACTCATGGACTGGAACGAATAGAACGAAATACCCACCGGCAAGAGCACCGTCATGACAGAGAACGGTTCACAACCGAGCTTTGTAATGACATCGTTCACGATGCCCATGCCGAACATGTAATACTTAAAGTAAGCAAGCGCCCCGAGGTTCACCGCAATAGCGGCCCCCAGTGCCAGATTCCGTTGCAGTTTAGAAGCCCCCGGAGCCGAAATAAAGCGGCCGGCCACGTACACCACCAGGGTGCAACCGAACATCAGGAACACAAGCCATGGTTCAAGCCAACCGTAAAAAACGTAGCTGAAAATCGTGATGAAAAAATTCAGCGTCGAGTGCTTCGCGTGCAGTTTGTACAACACGAAATAACCGACCAGGAACGTCGGCAAGAAATAGAAAAGGAATAGCTGGGAGGAGAAAACCATAAGAAATTCAGAGTTCCGAGTTCAGATTTCGGAATTGTTTTTCAACGCAAAAGCTCTGAATTCCGAATTCCGAATTCCGAATTATTATTCATTCACCTCAACAGCCAAGTAACGCGGGGATTCGTCGTCAAAGTATTCGTCTTCGACAGCGCCGTCCCAGTTGCCTTCGAGCGGCACTAGTTTGAGCTTATGCTTGGCCTTTGCCTTGAATTCACCCACATTGCCCTTGGACTTGTCGGCCATTTTGTCCTTGACCTTGCCGCGAGCAATGAGCGGGTTGTAAACGCCCACCAGCACGTCCTTGGCGTCCAGTTTGCCCGATTCCACCTTGAGCACCTTGTACTTGAACACGTACACGTAGCTGTACAGGTCGTTACTCGGCATCTTGCCCGGAATTTCGGTCAGACGGGCTTCGACAGCGATAGGATCAGCCACCGCAAAGACCGCGGCGGCAAACAGAATGGCAATCAATTTTTTCAGCATAATGCCTCCGGGGCCTAATATAGAAAATCTCGGCCGCCTAGTCGTCCAAAATGCAGCGGACAGACATTCCCCAATCAACGCTATAAGCCTCCCAATAGGAATACAAATCGCTGCGATCATTCAACAAACAGCGATATTCGTAATCATTTGAGGTCCAATACACGCCGTGTGCACCGCCACAAACGTCGACATTTCCAAAATATCGGCTAGAAAGGCCCGAAAAGCCATAAAGATCCGACCCTATTTCACCTGTCCAGGTACTAACGGATTTTAAGCTATTGCCCACCTCGGTGCTATCCCCAAGCTCAAGAGCTACAAAATCTTCAAGGACATCCCATTCTTTGCCGCTTGGCAAATGCCAGCCCACGGGGCAAACCGTCAACGCTTCTTCCTGATAATAAAGGCGGCCGTAGGTATAACAAGCGGTTGGTTCATCCAAGTAGCATCTACTTTTCGCAGAAATGTAATTCAAGTTTTGAGCCATCCAAGTCTGCGAGCCAATCTTTACCGTGCGATAAACCTGGCCATCGCGGGAATCCAAGAACTGACCGTACAATCCGGAACCAAGCATCTTTTTATTCAAAAAACCTTTATAGACGCAAGAATATTCCAGGCAATCATATTCCTGCGTTAAGTCAATGACCACGCGCGACGAAGACGAGGTTTCTTCCGACGAAGAAGATTCCGGCAAAGATTCCGAAGAACTTGAAATCACGTCCTCCGAAGACGAAGATTCGCCAGGCGTCGAAGATTCCTCCGCCGACGAACTTGAAGCATGCTTCTTGGAAGACGACGAAGATTTCGCCTTTTTCGAAGAACTGGATCGTTCCATCTTGAACCACAAGCCCTCTATACACCGGTAGTACGAGCCATCATTCATCACCAAAGACTGCTTGGGGAAAGAATTCCCCGTGCATGTCCCCATGTCGTACGGGGCATCATCCAAATTCAAATCTTCATCGAAGTAATCGTCTTCGGGGGATCCAACCGGAGAACCCGTCTCCACAATTCTATCGTCACCGCCGCACGCACTCAAAGCCAGCGCCGCCAACAACATTGTGTACCGCAAAAAAACTTTGCGCATTCCGTTCTCCTTCTTTACAACAGAGTTCCCTTCTCTTCGCAATATAAAAATTTAGTTTAACACACCCTTGGGGAGCTCCCATAGATTTTGGCCAGTATACATAACAGAAAAAGGTCCCGACTTTCATCGGAACCTTTTTCACTGCTTCACTTGGACTCGAACCAAGGACAACGCGATTAACAGTCGCGGGCTCTACCAACTGAGCTATGAAGCAATTTGGTTTTGCCTTTGAGATTGCTCTCATCGACGGCACCAAATATAGATATTCAGAATATTTCGTCAAGGGGTAAGGGCGAATTTTTTTGCGTTTTTTTTGAAAAAAATCGTTTTCGAGTGCATTTCGCAATTTTAGACGCCGCTTTTAACCCTTTTCACCAGCTCTGCCATGTCTGCCGGATAGTCTTGGCTGTCGAAAACGCGCGATTCTTTCCAGTAAGGCAACCGGATTTCCACCTTGTACGCATAAAGCATCTGCGATTTGCCGCCGAGGGCCTTTAGGTCTTCGGCGGAAAGGCCTTCTTCGGAATTGTCGATAGAAGGATCGCGCGACCAGGAGCGCGACATCTTCTCGTAGTAGATACCATCGAAGCTGTACAGGCGGTCGCCCAGAATCGGGTACCCGAGTTCTGCGAGGTGAGCCCGAATCTGGTGCTTGCGGCCCGTCAAGAGTTCGGCCTCCACCACCGAATATTTCGTCTCGCCGCCCACCGGTTGCGATAACTCGCCCACGCCCACCTTTCTGAAGCGCGTGTGGCAGGGTTTGCCGTCTTCAAAGTGGTGCATACGGAGCCGCAAGCGGTCCGCGGGGTCTTCGCGCAAAGGCATCGTGCAATCTACAGGCTCGCCCGCAGGGGTTCCTTCAACCTCGAAGTCCCCGCGCACAACCGCCATGTAGAATTTCTTCAGCAAGATTCGGTCCAGATTCTTCTGGAACCGCGCCGCCGACTCGGCATACTTCGCAAACAGCATGAGCCCGCCCGTGTCGCGGTCCAGGCGATGCATCGGGGTCGCCGTCTCGTAATCTGTCCCACGGCGCACAATCGAGGTAAACGTATTGTAGAATATGTGCCCCGTGTGGTGCACCGGCACGCCCGCAGGCTTTGCCACCAGCATGAATTCGTCGTCTTCGAACACGACCTTAAAATCCGTCGGAACTTCGGGCTCGGTGTAGTTCGTTACGTGGTAAACCACCTTGTCGCCGCGGTGCGCCACCGTTTCAAGAGTCGCCGTCTCGCCATTCACCGCGACAAAACCGCCTGCAATTTTTTCGCCCCACAGTTCGCGGCTATGGTAGGTAAAACGCTTGCAAAGCGAATCAAGCAAAAGCCAGCCCTCGTGTTCGGGCTGCACCACGCTCTCGAAATACATATCAGAAGGTACTGGCATAAGAAAAATCAGACTACAGGGTTCAAATGTGTGATGTGTGATGTGTGATGTGTGATTAGTCATTATTCATTTCACATTTCACACTTCACACTTCACATTACACACCATCCATCTACTCTCTATACAAATTGTGTTGCTTTATATACTCGTACACCTTCGGGTGGAGTCCCTTGGGTTCTTCGCCGCACAGCAGCGCCTTGCGGATCGCGGTACTCGAATATACGCCCTCAAACCCTTGCTCCGGCCCAAGCCACAAAAGGTCAGCATAACCCTTCGCCTTGTGTTCTACAATATCCGGCTTCGGGTAACCGTTACGGGCAAACACAATCAGTTCAAAATCGCGCAGCAGCAGGTGTCCGTTGTAGTTGGTTCCGAAAAAATGCATCGGGTCGCGCCAATGCGGAATGCCGTCGTAGGTATCGGCTCCAGTCAGCAGGCGAAAGTTAATGTCCGGGAATTTTTCCTTGAGCCCGCACAAGAACACGTACGAACCGCGAAAATCACCCTGTTGAATTTCCAAGTCCGAAAGAATCAGTCGCGGGTCGCCTTCCATGGCAAGTTCCAGCATGGCAAAGCGGTCTTCGGGGCTTGCGTTCAGTTTCTTGTCCCAACGGTCCGGGCTCGGCATAAACCAAACTTCGTCACAAAATTTCTTTTCTAGACAAGTCTTTGCCACCCTAATGTGATCCATGTGAACCGGATCGAACGCTCCCCCTAAAACAGCAACATTCTTCTTAAAATCAGACAAAACAAATCCTTAAAATTAAACCACTAGAACACGTACACCGAGAATCCCAAATTCATCTGGATGCACCCGCCGTGAACCTTCTTGTCCATAAACGGGTCGTAATGCGTCAGCACCCAGCGGTAAGCGACTTCGGCAAACAGCATCGTCTTCGAGAAAATAAACAACAGCGATCCAAAGCCCGCGCCCCATTCGTTCCAGGCCACGTCACCCAAGTCGCTCAGTTCCTTCACGCGAGAATACGAACCCAGCAAATAGACTTCGCCCAGCAAGTGGAGCCCCAATTCGAAATCCATTTCCGAATGGTCCACCTGGTAGTCCTTTCCGTCATCGGAATCCTCTTCGTAACCGTACATGCCATACCCCACGCGGAACAGCGCAAGTCCCGGGTACCAAATACCGATCATCGGTTCAATCTGGCGGAGTCCGATTCCTCGGTCAGAGCCAACGCCCGTACCGGAGCCAAAACCAAGAGCTCCGCCCACAATCAACGGCGTGCGGATTCCGTTCAGCAACGGGCCGGCAGATGTTCCTGCAGCAGCCCCCGTGGTCGGGTCAATGGCCGCTTCCATCTGCGACCAGGCCGGAACGCAGGCAAACAGCGCAAACACGAGCAAGGCAATTATCTTTTTCATAGGCACCTCACGATACGGCTATCACCGCCACACCGAGCCCCACCAACACGTTCACCGCGGCATCGACCTTGGTCATCTTGAAGAACTTCGGGCGGATAGAATCTTCCTTAAAAATCTGCGAAATTTCCAAATGCGACAAGTACATCGAAATAGCGAGTTTCACAAATACGGCTCCCACCACCCAGTAGGCAAACTCCGAAAGATACGTAAGCGCAATATACAGCACCGAAAGCGTGCCCGTCAAGAAAAAGTTCGAGCGGCGCACGGCACTCTCGTCCGAATCGTTTTCCAGCGCCATCGCCTTGAATTCCTTGACCTTTTCGCAAATTGCCTCGTAACTCGTCACCAGCTGGTGCAGGTTGTAACCCACCAGCACAATCGACGCCACCAAGGTAATTTTTACAGCAATATCCATCAAACCTAGTTCCTAGAATTCAAAATTCTCAAATAACTCGCATAGCGGGCCCGCGAAAGCTTACCCGATTCTACCGCCTCGCGCACCGAGCAGCCCGGTTCCTTCAAGTGCTTGCAGTTGCTGTACTTGCAGGTAAACAAGTCGCCCTCGAAAAATCCCGGGAAAATCTTCGCCAACGTTTCGCCATCCATATCGTCTTCGCCATTCGCAAGACCGATGCTCCGGATCCCTGGCGTATCAATTACGTAGCCGCCACCCGGAAAATCGAACAGGCTCGAAGAAGTCGTCGTATGCCTTCCCTTGCCGTCGCGTTCGCGCACGGCGCCGGTTTCGAGTTCGGCACCCGGCACCAGGGCGTTCACCAGCGTCGACTTACCCACGCCACTTTGCCCGCTGAACACAGACGATTTGCCCAGGAGTTCTTCGCGCAGGCGTTCAAGGCCCACGCCCGACTTCACGCTCACGGGAATCACCTTGTCAACGATACTCATGAAGTCGCGGATATCGTCGGTTAGGTCCGCTTCGCCATTCGGGAGCAAGTCCATCTTGGTCAGCACCAGCACAAACGGCAGATTGTTCAGGTTCGCCGCCAGCAAAAAGCGGTCCATGAACCCGTAGTTGAATTCCGGCTGGGTCACGCTCGCCACAATCACCACCTGGTCAATGTTTGCGGCCAGGGTGAGCTTTCGCCTAAAACTGTCGCGGGGGCCGGGGCGTTTGAGTTCGCTCTTTCGCGGGAGCACGCGCACCACGCAATACTTCTGCGACCCCACACCTTCGCCGCTGTCCTCGTCTTCGTTTACCTGCCCCAAAAGCACGCGGTCTCCCACCGCCGGAAATTCCCCCAACGCCTTCGAAGTCGTCGCACGGTACATGGCAGTAACAGTAGACGGTAGACAGTCGGAAGTAGGAAGGGTGTCATTCTGAGCGAAGCCGTTAGGCGTAGTCGAAGAATCTAACCGAACTTCACATGTTCTTCGGTGCACTTCGACCACCAGGCCCTCGACGCAGTCCTTTTCGTCGATTTTTTCCAGCGGGTCCTTGATTTTCTTGATGCGGGGATTCTTGAATTCGCGACTGAAACGCTCCTTGACCGGGCGCTCGTCGACAACGCCGGACTCCATTTCGCGCATCACGTCGATACGCCTGCTGCGGTGATCGCGGCGGGTCGGCCTTACACGTCTAGGTTCGCGTTCATCTTCGAAATCGCTATCAAGCATCACTTTTTGTCTTTAGCGTTCTTTTGGCAATTTAGAAAATCCGGCAAAGTTTCTTCCAGTTCTTCTTCCGAAACGGGCCTGTTCTGGCGAATGGACTCCATCAAGAAATGAATCGCCTTCAGGCGCCCATTGCACTTTTCAATGCAATTGTCGTAAAAGCCCTTCGTTTTGTAGTCGCCCTCGACCACGCGCTCCGACGCATACAGGAAATGCTCCACGCAAATCGAAAGCTGCTCGGCTTCCGCCCGCAAGTCCACAAGATTGCTTTTGGTAAAAAACGGCATACCACAAATATAGTAACAAAACCCCACGGCTCCAGAATGTAAGCTCGCCTCGCTCACATGGATTCGGCCTTCGGCCTCTAATGTTCGCTCGCCGACTTACTTTCCTCCGCCTTTGGGCATGCCGCTCCCGCTGTCATGCCGGACCCGATCCGGCACCTCCTTTGATGAATGAAAAGGGAGAAGTCTCTCCCTGGTTCGCACTTCGTTGCTCTCCACCCTCTCTAGCGGGGGCACCCCGCAACGCCCCGTCCCAATTGTCATGCCGGACCTGTTCCGGCATCTCCTTTCCTAGCCACAAAAAAACGCCACACGGATTGGAAATGCCTAACGGCATTTGTTTTCGTCACACGAATTCGAAATCACTAACGTGATTTCTTCTTTGCCATAAATAACTCCCATAGGGCTTTGACGCCTACGGCGTCCGCGGCGTCGTTCGGTCATGCCAAAACGCAAGCGTTTTGACGTCTACGACGTCCGTAGCTGCGGCTCGATAATGCAAAAACAAGTTTTTTGCGCTATCTCGCCTTGCATCCTTTTGTCGCGACGCTCACTTAGCACGCTTTTCCCCAATGCCCTGTTTTTGTTTATAATTTTTAAAGAAAGAAATCCGGCTCACCTAGATTTCGACAAATAATCCTTTACACAGCGAATGGATTGACCATAGTTCTTACGAAAGCCAGAATAATCATACCGATTTTTCTCTAAAAGAACATATCCTGCCGCTATATCTGTCCGCTCTTTAGGCAACCAATAAAAGCCCAATTTTTGCATATGATCATATCTACAGCCATCTTCATCATTAACCCCCCCTCCATTAAACAAAGCAGAAAATCCACTTTCATTGCCTCCATACGAAGCTTTTGATATCGCACGAGAAGCGGACTCATCTCCATGAATCAAAGCTCTCCATTCACGTTCATTCATCACATGCCAACCATCAGGGCATATCCCCTGTATTTGCAATTCACTCCATTCAGCCTCATAAACAATCCCTGGTGCAACAGAATCAGGGCAATCAGGCGTTGCACCCGTTTTCACACTATCACAAGCCTTCGGAAGTCCCATAGCCTCGCTCCAAGAATACAAACCACCAAAATAGTGTTCGCAATACCAAGGGTCATCGTCATAACAAAACTTTTCAACCTTGTCATCGTCAAAAGCAGTTGTTTCAAGTTTCACTTGTGTGCCATAATTCAGATTTTGAGCAAATACCGTAAAATACTCAATTTCTTTATAGTTGAAGTATATCTCAATCGTCTTGTATTCTTGACCGTCGCGAGAATCCACAAAAGTTCCGTACTCCATATTTTTATTAAACACACTGTCTTCTTTAAATAATTCCTTGAATGTATAGACTTTTTCTGAAGAACTTGAATACACAACCACTTCATAAACGCCATTTGTACATTGATATATTTCCCATGTATTAGTTGTTTTATTTTTTTTCTCAACAATTTTTCCTTCTTCAGAGCAAGTCCATACCTTACTTGACGAAGATTTTGCATTCGAGCTACTGCTAGATCGTACCGTTGTTGCGGAACTAGAATTTTTCTGCGAGCCATTCGAATCAGGCTTCAAAGACGAAGAAGAACCATTCTCGCCGACACTCGAACTGGAACCAAGGTCCTCATTGCTACTCGACGAGATTTCACCGATTGGATCGG
>NZ_MWQL01000015.1:0-91014 GCF_002210325.1 Fibrobacter sp. UWB1 | reverse complement strand
ACATCCTATTTTTTTACCCCCTTAGAGGAATTTGCGAAAGAAAATATACGTTACCACTTATTGACTTGAACGTCTTTTCAATCACATCAAATGTTTGATCTAAAAACAATCCCGCATGAACATTATCAAGCAAAATGTTTGCTACGAGACGTTTCTGGTCTTCGCGCCCTTGTTTTAATACAAATTGCAGGAATTCATAATTCCCCTTATACTGATCCAGCCTTTCTTTCGTAAAATCATTCAAAGCCAGAGGAACCAATTTTCCCGTTATTTCGATATCATTTCTTTGACTAAATTGATTTTTAACTATTTCGGCATACACAGGAATTTTATCTAGTTCGCAGATTAAGTCAACAACTTCGTCTTGAGCCAAATAGTTAAATAAAGCCGGAATTTTTGCAATTACAGAATCGCTATGCATATATTTCACAGTATCGCCATTTTCACCATGATTTTCTTGATATAAGGCAGCGTATCTTAATATATTCAGCTGTTCTCTATTTGAAAAATCATTCAAAACAGCAATAACATCAGCCATCGATGCGGTCACAACGCAACCTTCATCAATCAAACGACTATAGAGAGAGACCACATTAGGCGAAAAATCCGCCAACAAGTCATTCACAATTTTTGAAATATAATTTGATTCTCCAAAAAGCTTCATTCTTTCGTACAAATATTCACATAAGGAATCAATCTGTTTTTGAGATTTCCAATCGCTTAACAAAGTTTTATTGTTATTTGGAGCCAATCGTTGAACAAAAGTTTGGTCAATCATTTGAAATGATGTCTGGAGAGCTTGTAGCTCTGGGAAGTCCTCTTTCGCCTTATTTTTTATCACCAAAACAACATCACCAATCATCATGATGTGGTTCTCTATTGTTTTTTTCGCATTTAAAAGATTCAACATCTTCTCAAAGAAGGTGACATAACATTCTTTCGTTACACCCCTTTTCCTCGAAATAATTATAATGCACCTGGACAACTTTGGGTCATTATGATCTAATGAAGAGACCTCATTTACAAATAACGATAATATTTCATTCGTCACCAAATATTTGAAATGAATCGGTTCCAGTTCGTTCCAACTATTAAAGTTGTTATATTGAGCCAAAAGTTTTTCGGACAATTTCTTGAGCATCTTTTCCGAATGGCAACACAAATACTGTCCATCGCCAAATTCCGGCACAGGTTCTTTTTCACCAAGAAGATAATCTATAAACTTTTCTTGCGCATTCGGATACGACGGATTATCCAACGTCAGGAAATCAATGAACTTGCATATAGCAGCAGATTTCGTTAGCCCTCTGTATATTTCCACATATCCAACCCTTTCAAACAAGTCATCAAATCGTTTCCATTCGTTTTTCAGGCCAATCATTTCATAAATTTTAGAGTAAAATTCAAACGATGAGACGATAGCGGCATCCACATTATTGCGAACATACTTATCCAATGTATGATTTAAGTAGTCGACAATTTTGGATTTTGAGTCAACATATTTTTCCTTATTTTCAGTCAAATATTTATCATCAAATTTATCCAAAGCCTCTTTCAAATCAGGATTCAATGAAGTAAAATACAATTCCGTATGAGATAAAGTTTTAGACAACGCTTCTAACGGAACTCTTTTAAAAGACGGTGTGACAATTCGAAGAAACTGATTTTCTTCCTGTTTGCCCACATCTCGAAAATTTTCGTCCAGCAAAATTTGAGGATTACGCAAAATACTCCGATAACATTCAGGATAGTCCTCCCTTATTATAAGGAGAGCACATATTTGCGATTCAAATTTATTTGCAAACGATTCTTCGTAATTCAACTTTTCCGCTTCTAAATTATTGTATAGTTGGATAATACGCCTAGGATTTTTTGAATAGGCTATTGAGGCGAAATACAATGTTTCGGGCTTGAGATTTAACTTATTTTCGCTCGCTACATTCTTCGCAAATTCAAACATATCCATTTCTGCATATGGTTTTATGCGAATCACGGTATTAAAGAACTTTCGCAAAAACTCTTCTTTTTCCTTATCTTCTGAACACATTTCATCTTTAAAATTCTTTTTAAGGGCTACATCATCAACCGGGATTACAAAAATAACGTTCTTATTTATTGGAGCCAAGAATGTTTTTATATCAGTTAGCAAAGAATAAGCCAAATCATGATGGCACCGGTCAATATTATCAAATACAATTACCAACTTTTTTAGACCACGGGCACTACCATTCCCAATTCTCAAAAAGTTCATAACCTTTTTTATAGTATCTGAAGAAAAACACGCGTTTATAATTTCTGAAAAGCATTCCTGAAACTGCTCAGGAGCAAACAAATACGGCTTAGTAATTGAAATATCAAATTTTTCAAACGACCTAAAACACATTAAAATTGAAATATTTGCAATAGAGCAAGCCGCAGCAATCCCAATTTTCGCCTTATAATCTATTACATCAGAAAAAACAAGAACACATGCAATAGCCAGCAGAATAAAAAACATAATAGAAAGTTTTTTCAGAGAAAAAGTATATTTATAGTCAACTTTCTGAGATTCGTTTATATAGAACTTCCTCATCAAATCAGTCTGATCGTATTTTAATTCTTGTTGCATTTTAAGCAAGAACATTCTTCTAAACGAATCATTGACATACTGCCACGCATCGTACGTTACAAAAGCAACATCATGACGATTCTCTTTCTTGTAGGCATCTTTTACAGTATTAATTATGGAGGATTTTCCCGTTCCCCACCCACCAAAAAGGCCAACCGTATAGGACTTATTCCCCGATAAGGAATCTATAGTCGTCTTCAACGTTTTTGCGTATACTTTCGTATTAAGATAGTCTTTATTCTGAAGATTAATTTCTTCGTCTTCTATGTAGCGAACAACTCTCTTTATCGTTTTCTCATCGTCCTTTTTCATTTCTTCCCTCATTGAAATTCGGTAATAATTTACGGTTGCGCAGTGTTCAAATTATCCAACAGCACCTGTGTTCCCGGGCTTTCTGTTTCAACACTCTGGAACACATCACTCAATTTTTTCAGATTCCGCCGTGATTTTCTATCCGATTTCAATTTGACAATTGCGTCAATCAAAACTTTTGGACTGATTTTTTCAATGGGGAGCGTATTATTGATTCCGTATTTGCGCAGGCGCAGCGCGTTATCTATTTGGTCTTTGCCCAAAGGGAGAATCAGGAACTTCTTATTGTTGTAAACGCATTCCTTGATTGTGGCAAGACCTCCGTGAATCAGCGCGAATTCCAAATTATCCGCTTTTAAAATCCGACGTTGTGGGACCCAATCTGCGAAAGTAATGTTGGACATCGTTCTGAACTCGTCCCATTCATAATCATCGACAAGTTTTTTGCCCATTCCTATAATCAAATGATACCCGCTCAATTCAGCAGATTTCATCGCTTCACACATGCAATGGAATAGATGGCGGGCTTTCCCCTCGTAGTCCAACACCTGTGAACCTGCTGTTACGAAAATGATTTTTTCCTTATTTTCTGTAGGCTCATTTTCTTCTATGGTATCTTCTATCAAGTCGTCAAATAGGGAGGAATCATTGCTACCCAAATCCCTATCCAAAATGCAAGGTTCCACATAGTGGACTTTTTCGCCAGGGTTGTAATGGGCATATTCGTAATCTCGCGGACACGGTATCAACTCGTCAAAAGTCTCCAGATCCGAGACAAATTCTTCCATTTCTACTTCGGGATCTTGCAGCAGGTCAACCGAATCTTCCCCTGCAGCCAAGGCAGCTTTGAGATTCCCATACCTACAAAGGTTTACCAGCTTGAAGTATTCCGTCGGTGAAAAGGCCATCAGGTTCTGGATAGCACGCATAGCCGGGTCTTCACTTGGATGACGAAGATAAGTCGTGGAGATAACAACGTTTACTCCGTAAATCTTATGGATAAGCAAACTTTCTAGTGAAGTAAAGTACCCCGAAACAAGTAAATCCGGATTGACAGATGTCATCGCAGCTCGAAAATTTTGTGCGTCTTCATACAAATTCTTATTTAACTTATCCTTGTAATTTACCAAATCAGCACCGAGAGCGCTATAAGCGATAGCCCAAATATGATCTGGACGCCACCGTTCATTTGGACTTGTATGGCACTCGGTCGTATAACCTAAAGGATACGTATTCTGAAATATTGGAGAAAACGGGATAGGCACCAACGTGTCGTTTGAGTCTTTTATTGGGTACGCATCCACAACCCCTTTGCAGTCAAGAATTCCCATATACTTTATGGAATGTCCTAACTTGGACAGGTCTTCTGCCCACTTAAGCGTAGGCAGCCAGTGTCCCTGTTCCTTGTAAACATCTGGCCAAAAGAAAATTGTTTTAGGCATAAGTTGGTCCCTCAACTTTTATAACATTTAACGTTCCTTTGTTTCGTATTCACTTATCGAAAACAAAACAGCGCAATCTTCATCTTTATTCCATACTGTTTTTTCCAAGTTCCAATAAAAGAAATGACTTGTATGTCCCGAAATATTTATTTTTTCACTAATCTTACCTTTTTTTGTATATAAAATGACAAGATCGCCTTTTTTTACATCCTTATCGGGGAACCAATAAGTATTTCGCAACTTATTTGAAATATGTTCGCCGTTATAAGTTGTATCCATTATCAGGAAATCTCCCACATTACAATCTTCACGAACCCTTAACACGATTCGTTCCAATTCCTTACTTCCTGCATCACGAATTGCTCTTATAGACAAATCCATACTATGCCTCCTCTTTTTTTCTTATGTCTGGCAAATAATAGGAAAGAATCGCCCCTATCAATATGACTAATCCAAGAACTAGCATTGGTAAATTAAAAGGATTATCTTTAGAAAAATCATGCGTAGTTAATCCAAAAAAAACACCTGATATTGTCATAAAAAAATTCTTAAATACTTCATAGACCCAATTTCTTTTCTCACGCTCTTTATAGCGTGCAATAATTTCTTTCTGTTGATGATAATTCCTTTCAGTCTGTTCAAGTTGAGTCACTTTTCGTTTCAAGTCATCATTTTCATATATGAGACGTTTAGTTAAAACAGGATTCTTCAAATCCTTTGCCGTAAAACTGCACTTTATCTTTTCGTATGGATTGGATAATGGCGTTGCAATGGTTCCATTGTCCAAATCATCAGTTTGATCTATATCTGCCATGTTCTTTCCTCTTGGATAAATAATTAATCCTTTATACAACGAACAGAATACGCATTTTCTTTGGGCATTGTTGCTTTACCAAAAACATCAGTATTGCCCGCACGAAAAACTCTTGTACGAGCATATGACTCTGCAGGGTAAGCAGTTTGAATAGACTCAGAGGCAATCCAAAAATATGTATATCCATGATATAAATTCCCTTCATCATAGCCTCGACTTTTCCCACCCCAATAACCAGAACCATGTACCACACTATAGCCAAAGAAGTCATACGGAATATAAGATACTTTGCTATTACTTTTAGAACTAAGAATTTCTATAACTGAATTATTTGGTCGTTCTTTTGTGACATAATCTACTAACCGATTATATTCTGTTGAATCAGGTAGATGCCATCCTTCAGGGCAAGCAGTGATAGCATCATCCCATATGTATAATCGTCCAACAATTGAGCATCTTTCAATTGTATCACGATAACAACGACTTTTAATCGATGCGTAATTTAAATTTTGAGCCATCCATACTTGGGAACCTATTTGCACGGTTCTATATACCTGATTGTCGCGAGTATCCAAATATTCACCATATTCAATGTCTGGGTTTAAATGTTTTGTAGTGACACAATTATGCTCTCCACAGTTATAGATTTCTGACGAAATTCTTTCAGAACTAGATGTAACCGCCACGGAGCTTGATGATATCACCGTCAAACTTGATGAGGTTGCTTCCGAATTTGATGAAGCGAATTCGGAGCTTGAAGGAGCCTCCGCTGAAGAGGAAGAGACTATACCAGAACTTGATGAATTCTTATTCGAACTTGAAGATACCGCTCCTGAACTTGATGATATCACCGTCAAACTTGATGAGGTTGCTTCCGAATTTGATGAAGCAAATTCGGAGCTTGAAGGAGCCTCCGCTGAAGAGGAAGAGACTATACCAGAACTTGATGAATTCTTATTCGAACTTGAAGATACCGCTCCTGAACTTGATGATATCACCGTCAAACTTGATGAGGTTGCTTCCGAATTTGATGAAGCAAATTCGGAGCTTGAAGGAGCCTCCGCTGAAGAGGAAGAGACTATACCAGAACTTGATGAATTCTTATTCGAACTTGAAGATACCGCTCCTGAACTTGATGATATCACCGTCAAACTTGATGAGGTTGCTTCCGAATTTGATGAAGCAAATTCGGAGCTTGAAGGAGCCTCCGCTGAAGAGGAAGAGACTATACCAGAACTTGATGAATTCTTATTCGTCGAAGACGATAGAATAGGAGAAAGCGGATTTTGTTCGGAAGAATCATCGCCACATGAGAACAAACAAATATTAAGCAAAAAACAAGATAGAACAAATAATTTATTTTTCATATTAAGCACCCTTTCTTGCTGTGTATTTTATAGAAATAATAATGTTGAATATCTCACTTCCATTAATACCTGGTATTGACAATGACCAAGTTGAATCTATCCCAGCCCCCTCAAAAGGACAATACTTATCATTAGAAAACTTAAGATCAAATTGGTTTATGTGTAAATGGGCTTTACTTGTTGCTATAGTTTGTACGCCTATGCGATTTTCAACGAAATCATTATCGTTTAACCAAAGCTTATTACTTGTTAAAGATAACTCAGCGCTTACATTGCGGTGACTTGAAGGTTGTTTCAAAATTATTTGTATTTGAACATCGCGGATTCTTCCAAAATAGTGCGTGAAATCAAAAGCATCCTTAGAAATTTCAATTCGGAAATTCTGAACTTCCTTTTCTAAAGAATTTAAGGATTCCAAAAAATTACAATCATTATTTAAATCTATTAGCTCATCAAGGTAAATATCTTTGGTTATTTCTAGCTCATTCTTGTCATTCTCAAGATATGCCACTTCCATCGCATGCAAATCGGCTAGCAGTTTCTCGCCTGCGAGCAATCCGCTATGCAGGCCGTCCCAATAGACGCCACAGCCCTTGATAAAGGTCTTTGCTGTCTTGGGATTTTCATCGGTGTCGCCTATCTCGAAATGATAACACTTTTCCGCCTTACGGGCAACCTTCGCGGCAAGCTGGAACAGTGTTTTGTACACAGAGCCTGTTTCTTTTTTCAGCCATGTATACAAATCCTTGTTCGTGTACTTTTCTGAAAGGTGTTCGTACATCTCGTCCTTGAGCTCGATTTCGCGCTCATAGTTCTCGAGCAGCTTCTTGGCGTAGTCGATCTTAATCTCGGCAGTGGTCTTTTTCTTCTGCACGTTCTTAATCTGGTTCGCCTTGGCGGTCTTCTGTATTTCCCAAGATTGTTCAACGCGAGCCTGTTCGCCAAGAACCTTCTTGAGCGCCGCGCCCACTTGTTTTTGCGCAAACTGTGAGGCGTACCCCTCTGCCGCATTAACAAGATTTTCCGCAATCTTGGTTCCGCCCATAGAAATTGAATCAAAGGACGGGCCGCCCAAGCCATTAAGGATTGCTCCCACGCCTAGATCAGGAATCTTGTAAGCAACAGAAGCAGCTTTCTTCATGTTTTCGACAGTTTCTTGTACTTTTTTGACCTTTTCCATGGCCTTTTCGTACTGGATTTCCTGTTCAGACTTCTTGAAGAACGTCGTCTGCTGCTCCTGTTCCGCCTGCAGGTTCTCTTCTTCCGTCTCGACCGCCTCCAGCTCTTTTTCAAGTTCGGTTATGTCGAGTTCCGTGAGGGTCCTCTGCAAGGTAAGCGCCGTCTTTTCATGCGTTACGCGGAGCAAGGCTAACGATTCAGCGTCAATCTTCTCGATGGCATCCATCAGTTCTTGACCAACGCGCTGCACATCGCGAACAATCTCTATCGCCTTCGCTACCATCACCTTGAAGCGGTAATACGGCAGCGCAGACGATGCGTCTGCAAGGGCATCGCTAATAGAAACACCGTTCGCTTTAGCCTTCACGAGCATGGCCGGGTCTATCGGCGGCGCGAACAGAGCGAGTGTCCGTTTGACACCTTCAATGTTGAGGCTATTACGAATCTTGTACAGTCGGTCTGCCACGGTGTCCCAATAGCCCATCAACGTTTCGTTGCGAGGCACATTGAAGTAGAACATCATGCCCGTAGTGTGCGCCAACTGCATCGTATTGCCGGGCAACAGTCTCTGCGGGGTTTCCTTTTCGCGATAACGACCGGAAAGAATCGTATCCTCATAGGTAACAAAGGCATTGTTCAGCACACCATTACCATAATTGAGCAATTTTTTCACACTATACGCAGTGCTATTCTTTGGACCGGGAACCTCGGCGCTTTTCGGACCAAGGATTTCAGCCGCAAGAATGTACATCTGTACGGCAAGGTTTACCGATTCCGTGGTATCTTGTGTAAACAGCTGGTCGCCCCAGCCAATGAGAGCATCAAGATATTTCATCACCACATATTTCTGATAGGCAACAGGCCTATAGCGAGCAATCATTTGAGGGTCAAATGGATCATTTTTCCAACGGTCGATCAACAATTGTAACGATTGATAATCCGGCAATGCATCGTGTGGCGACGGGAACGACAAATCAACAAGAATGGATTTGTCTGCATCCTGATTTGCAAAGAACGGCAGGAATTTCCAATATTTCGCCCCCTTCGGAAGCGCTCGTACAAATCTCTTTGTTTTTTCGTAACTGGAAAGACCTATACGCGGGTCAAATACAAGTTGCATCCATTCAAGTGCAGCGGCATAATTCTGCTCTGCAAGCATCTTATCTGCCAAAAGCATCGGCACAAAGAAGAACAGTTCCCAGTTGTAAATAGACGAGGACGCGCCCCAGTTAAAGTCCACCATCGACGACGGGAAAGGTTCTGCAACGGATGATCCCGGCAAGTAATTATGTTCAAAAAGCGTCTGGGACAAGTCCCATGCCTGCCAGTCACCAGCCGTGTAATAGCCGAGGTATACGCTGAAATAGTAATTGTAGTAGGAATACGAATAGTAATAGCTATCGGAAACAGGCAAAGCCTCCGTCTCGCGAGAATAGAGCCATTTTGTTCCCCCGTACAGGAAACGTCTACGGAATTCGTTCGCCTGCGGATTAGAAATCATTTCTACATGATAGTTGGGAACACTGTTAGCCCCTGCACCACCATCACCGGAAACTGTACGAATCAAGTACGTACCCTGAGAATCCATGTAGAAAAATGGGGCATCAGCCTGATAAAGAAAGCTCATATTAACTGAGAGCAGCTTGAAAGGACCTCGCGTATTACCAAAAATTTCCGTTCCATCTTGCAACACAAGTTCGCCAGCATTACAATGGAAGATATTCCCTATTAACGAACATTTGAAGGGGCTATGATTTTCAAGAGGTTCGCCCATTTCAGGCCTGTACAGTTTCGCCATTGATTCCGCGACATCGAACCCATCCACAGACAATGTGAACTTGCCAATATCAACAATTCTCTGTCCTGATTTGTATTCTCGTCGTGTATCCGTTTTCAACACATACGTGGAAGCATTATTGGGATCAGAACTATTCCCAGCAATTCCAACGGCATACGTTTTGGGAGTATCAACAAAGTTAGAGAAAGTCCTCCACAGCAGTAACGTTAAACATTCAGAATTATCTGAAATATCAAACAAGAAATATCTATTGGCAAGAGTTTCGTTTTCACCCAAAATAAAGTCAAGCTGATTTTCGGACACATCGTACACAGCCTGTTTTCCGACCTTCACGCCGGTCCATTTCGTTCCGGTATAACTAGCCCATTTAAGCTTTATTTCGGCATAGTGTTCAACGGTCACGGCAGCCTGTTGTCCACCAGATTCCCCGGTTTTCTTCTGCCTCTGTCCTTGTACCACCTGCAACCACAAAATGTGCAGGTGCCCACCAAGGATTGCCGGCTGAATGGCCGCCCCATCAATTTCTATGGGCACTTCCTCCCATGGAGTCCAACTTCCGCCATAAAGAGCTGTAGCCTCGTAGGTGCGATAATAATAGGAATGGGGCTCGCCACGAGTACAACCAATAATATGCAACGTATAAAGTGTTCCAGCATGTACACCGCCATCCTGTTTACACGCACCCACAATATCGATCTCGGAAGTGTCCGTGACCTTTTTCAAGTAATCGCCGAGGGCGTCAGTCAGAGCATCCTGATCATTACCAATTTCGGCAAGGCGGTCTTCAAGATCCTTGAAGAAGGGAGTCTTGTCTTCGCGCAAGTCACCGTCTATCCAGTTTTCCGGGTACAGGAACACCTTGCGGTTTGCAACCCATACCTGATAGTTTTTCATCCATTCCCACTGTTCTTTTTGGGTATCGTTCAGTGTGTAGCCACCCTCAAGGCCCATCAATGCACGCTGCACGTATAGCTGAATACAAGATACAGCCTGGACGGTTCGAGAAATCGCCATGTCTGGCTCCATCTTCACGTCGAACAGGTAATAGGAATAAATGTCATTCTCGTCAACAAAAACAACAGGGTAATATGCAGCCGTGTTCGGCATCTGCGATTCATGACACACAACCGCAGCAAGAGCATTACGTTTTGACTGGCGGACTTTATCATGCACGCCTTG
Organism: Fibrobacter sp. UWB1; assembly: GCF_002210325.1. Taxonomy (NCBI): domain Bacteria; kingdom Pseudomonadati; phylum Fibrobacterota; class Fibrobacteria; order Fibrobacterales; family Fibrobacteraceae; genus Fibrobacter; species Fibrobacter sp. UWB1. Next base: position 80,315 of record NZ_MWQL01000015.1, on the reverse strand, counting down.
AACGAACTTGTTCCATTCTGAATTTGTGCGGACAAGTTTCAGATTGCTTTCCAATTTATCGACATAGCCAGAATACGTTCCTGATGCCGCAAACTGAAGCAAATTTTTCAAGTCACTTGGCAGGGAGTTTGTTTTCCTGTAGAGTTGGAGCAAATCAGCAAAAATACACCACACAAACGGACCTGATTCAGAAGCAGAACCGGCTTCTTGAACAAGATCATCAAAAGCCTCATCTGAAATTTGGATATGATCATTTTCGCTTGTCAAAGCATCCAATTCACCATACTTGTAGACATCCCCCATAATTTGTGAAGATGCGGCAAAGGCATAAAGGACGCTCTTGAACGAATCGTATTTATCGTTCAGTACTCCAAGGGCATTCCAGTCCCACTCAAATCCAAGTTCTACTGTCTGTGTAAATTGGTACAGGGCCGCGCAACGAGCAATACGGTCGCAAAGATTTTTCTGCGACATTTCCGTCGGCTCGTCCAAGGCGATATTTAACCATTCTGCAAAATCATCGCAATTTTCGTTCTTCAACTTGGAGAAAAGTTCCGCTACGACATCTGACGACATCGAGAATTTTTCTGCAATAAACGTCAAAGTCCGCTCGGCGGCAAGTTCTAGACGAAGCGCATCATAGAAGCACTCTTCGCTATTAATCATTGTCGTCCACGATTCATAGGAACCGTACCAATCAACAAGTATTGCATCATCAAAGGAAATATACCGGAATAGACCACTAAAACATTCTTCAGAAATATTTGATGAAGGATCTTTCCATTCACCGAACACTTCTTCTGCATCTTCCCTACCTAACGTTTTCAAAAGACCAAGAATCGCCGTATCATAATCGTAATCTGTCGTACTATTATCATCAGAAGAATTTCCCTGTTGAGAACCATCCGTATTTGGAATAGGCGGCAAAAGTTCCTTTTCTTGGACTTTACATTCATCCAGCGACTCCTGTACAGCAGAATTTAATTCGTGAGCAAAAGCGATAGCTTCTTCAGCACTCATCAATTCTGGATCCAAGATCGTTTTTAAATCATCAATCGACAGCGAGGATTTGCGCAAAACCTCCAGTTCATCAATAGCGCTATTACATAATTCGCGATTTTCAAATGCGATTGGGAACCCGACGCCATGCAAGAAGAGAAAATCTTCTACAGAAAGATTATTCTTGGTTATCCAAATATTGTACGTGTAGAGAACCCTTAAATTTTCCTCCAGCACGTCGTACATATTGTCAATTTGGGACGGTATCGAGTTTTCATTCGTTATCCCAAAGTTTTGCAGGACAAGTATGGCATCCTGCGGATCCATTCCGAGACAGGCCTTGGCTGCGGCCGCCACTTGGTAACAGAGAACATTGAGATTTCTGGCATTTCCCGCCTCCTGCACGGAAGCGTCCATGAGATTAGTAGAGAAAAGTGAATCTATCGGAAAAAGTTTTTTCAACTCATCACTGCCGAGGACACATTTCCCCAAAAGAAGCCCAGCCTCAAGGGCTGTCACACCAAGCCGAGTTTTCAATTCCTGAATAGAGGCGAGTTCAGCAACATCACATTCCCATGTTCTTGCAACTTCATCAACACTCCAGCCCAATGCGGCGCGACGACGGACAAAAACAGATAGTTTAAAGTAAAATTCCTTTTTCTTACTGTTTTCGGCGTCATCATTTTCAAATTCAATAGTGTATCCGTTGACATCGGCAAGCTGGTACAATACGGAATCGGCATTCACCGACACTCCGGTGCACGCCTGAAATACGGATGAATTGAAAATTTCCACAAATTCGTCATAAGTCAATTGAGCACGATCAAGGACAAAGGCTAAATAGCTCAGGACATTGAACCATTTTCCCACATCCGGATTCACAGAAGACAACGCCCCTTCACCTTTCACCCGCCTTGATTTATCTGGGAAGAACAATTCTTCGTTACCATCGTAGTTAAGCCCCCACAGCTCCCAGACATCTTTTGTGTATGTACTTGCATCATTAGAAAGGTATTCCGGAGCATAGCCATTCAACAGGATGGAAATATTTTCACCCAGATCATCGTGAAGTTTTCTTGACAAGGATACAAAATCAAGAGAAAGGTTTTCCAAAATACCCGAAGCACGCACCCTGTCAAAGTTCTTGAGCAAAAGCATCGGGTAGCATTTATTCCCTAGAGCAGCCATGGCCGCAGTTTCTATAACCGATCCCGAATTGTCTTCACCATCTTCACCTTTGTACCAAGGACATGGATTCGCCCTCAAATTTTCTACAGTGGCATCATCTGGAGTTTGATTGCAGAAGGGAACAACGATATCGTCGTATCTCTTACTTTCTTTAGAGACCAGGCTTTCTAAAAGTTCAATAGCCAAATCTATTGTCGGGAGCGAAACCTCGGCATTCGCCTTGGTCATATTCAATTTCAATATATCGGGACGGCGTTCAACAAATCGATTGTAAGCATGTCCCTGCTTCAAGAATTCCAACAAATCCAACAAATACGCCGACGGACTCAAAATAGACTGGTTTTGAGTTCCCGGATTACGATTGAGATTCTTAAACAAGGTTTTCCAGTTGGCATAGTCCTTGTTCTGCAACCTTTGCTTGGCAACATTACTTGAATTTGAAGATGAGCCGCGCAAGACGCCTCTCATTCCGGAAGGACCTTCGTTTCCACTTGGCTCGCCGGCGATATTGGGATCGACTTCTTCACCCTCATTTCTCTGGAATCCACGTGGAATTGACAGAATACTGTCCCCAGATTCATTTAGACTGCCATGATAACGTTCAACATCGAGAGTCGCATTGGCAACAAAATTCTTGGCAAGACGATGAATGTTGGTCGCGAGCTCCTTATCGCCCATGCCAAGCCCGTGCTCAGCCACAAATTGTTCTTCATCAATAAGCGCTATTTTGGCCGCAGAATCAAAATCATTCTTGATGAGATAGGCAACGGCCTCTTGATTATTCGTCAACCTAAATAATCTCTGCAAGGCTTTTATCTTATTAAATTCATCTTCACTAGCTTCCGCCTTTGGGATGCTGCCATCCTCTTCATGGGCATCAGCAGACGCATTCAGGAACAGTTCCAAATCGGAACTGTTTAAGTCAAAATTAGCCCATGCAGCATCATTCGCCAATTTTGCTATTAGATTAGACCAAGCATTTTGTTCATTTATCTCGTTTATTTCATGTATTTGTTCTTTTGTTAATTTTTCTTCCGGTATATTAGAATACGGATTCGGAATAATCGGGAATTTCTCTGTAAGGACATTAGTCAAATTCTTTTGAGGAAATTTTTTCCTAAGCCTGTTTTTTAATGTACGAAGGGCAATCTGCGTCTGTTCATCAGCAGTTGTTCCTGGGAAATAATCGGATGGCAAATCCAGCGGAGCCTTTGTACACCAAGCTTTGTAATGGTTTTTTGTTTGATTAATGACATAACCCCAGAAATATGTTTCATCATCGTCTTTTCTAAGTGTATGATCGATCCTAAATTCATTTTCAAGTTCAAAAATATCTTCAAGTTTTTTTATCCATGATTGGTTACTTTGATCGAGACAAATCGCGTATGTTTTGATTACATTATAAAGACCAAAAATTAAATCAGCGCACCCGTCACAGAAATCACGGATTTCAACCAGTAATTTCAAATTTTCAACATCTTCTTCAGAAATTGACTGTAAAAGTTCAGTTCCATTCGCAAGTTTATAAACATAGGAAAGTCCATTTTTCTCAACTATACGCACCATCTCATGATAATTGCAGTCTGAATCCTCAAACGTATTTACTAGCGCATACAACTTTGCTCGGAAAATGATATCATTAGTATCTGTACTATTTTCATTTAATAATGGAAGACTGGGCTTTTTGTTCGTCGAACCAAACCAATATTCCTTTGCCAGTAACAAATAGAAGAATGTCAATGGAGACAGTTGGTCATCTTGTCTTGTAACGACTTCCTTGGAAGTCTGCAATTTTTTCCATATTTTTTCGTCAAATTCTTCAGCCGACAGAGTAGAACTGATAACATTATCAGCAAGGGCGGCATTTACAAGCCCTATGCACTTGTCTAATCCCAAAGCAATTAATGAGGATATATCTGCAATCTTATTGTTCAGAATAAGAGAATAAAGGTATTGCGCAGCCAAAGCCAAAGGAATGTTGTTTTCGTCAAGGACATTCACAAAGAGCATTTCATGAGCCATTTGGAAAGCTTTGAAATACGCACGAACTTTTTGTTCATCTAAATTTTCGCGACCAACAACCAAAGGCAAACGCGTCACATCGTCCAAGAATTCGGCAATTCTGTCATGTGGCTCCGTCAAAATCGTTTTGTCATACGCGATTACCGTTTGATAGTAAATGTTCAGCAATTCATCAATTTTCTCAAATTCTGACTTATTGCGGCAACTTGATTCAAGGTCAAGAACAAAATTGATTTCTTGAGAGGATTGACCGTTAAATACAAGCGGAGCAGAATAAAAACTTCGTGGAAGGTTGCTGGATGGTCCAGTTCCACCCTCAGTATAATGAATTTCTGCGAAGAGAGAAGCCTTATCTTTTCCGTAGGCAACATTGCTGTCAAGCTTCAGCCCTGCAGGAATTTTAGACGAACTGTATTTTATTTCATAATAGCCATAAGCATCCGGTACAACAGGGGAACCCAGCATTACCTTTACAAACGAACCATTCTCCCCCTCTTGATAATACAGGCAAAATGCGGCAACTTCAATATTGTCTTTTAACGGATAATTCAGTGTATTTTTAATTGTGCCGTATATCTTGCAATCGCAATCCGACGAAGAACCGGAATCGCCACCGGATTCTTGAGCGGGCACCTCAATATTAATAATTTCAAAATTCGTAGCTACATTCGGCCCTTCAATACTTTGCACAACAGATTCATCGGATGAATATACTCGGACAAGTAAATTTGGCCTTTCAATAGATGTATCCCCTTGCTGGAACATGCCAGTCGTATAATTGACAGAATAAAAGCCTTCCTGATTTAACTGACATGAACCAAGTTCATTTTCAACTTCGTTCCGGACGTCAAAAACCTTGATACTGCCTACCGTATATGGGGAATTGTCCGAGTCGCAAATTATGCCGCAGACATTCCATACCTCATTAGCTCCACCATTGACTACGATATCGCCGACATTCATTTCTGCCGTAGGGGCTGTATAGATGTCAGAAATCCACAAAGGATTATTGCCATAATCAGTTACGCGAATTTGTAACTTAGGAAGATCAATAGGCGGAAAATCCAGCTTTTGAAAATTGCTTGTGTGAAACTCAAGTTCAAAAGCACCTGTATTGGAATCAATGTCAGCTTCCGCAATCCATTCCCATCCACTCTGAGGAATTACATGGTATGCCATAATTCGGCCTTGATTGTAGAAGACGGATCCGTCCGCATTGTGGATTGTACCGCGAACATACCAAATATTGGGTTCCTGAGACATATTTGACTCCTTCTTTTCTTTATAAATCCAATTATTTATTCATACCAAAAGTTATAACCAAGAGCGACATTCCCTGTGCCAGAATTCGCATAACGAACTATTCGGATTTTCAAATCGCTATTAGATTTCGCAGTAAACTCAACCGCTTCAAATGAATTCTCCACACTAATGGAAAGCGCAATAATCTCACCATCCTGAAATACATACAAGTCTATATCTTGAGAAACGGTCTTATTCGTAAACACATACGATCCTGGAACAAGCCAAGAAATTGCAATGCGGTACCTTTTATCCTTTACAATACCCGTTTCCGTGAATACTATCGAATCTCCCGTAAAGCAACAGGAATTAGCACCTCGCCAATATCTGGAACGCGTATTCCAACCAAGATCTTCGTACAACGGGATTCCCTTCGCCGCCGCACTATTATTGTCTTGATCAAAAGAAACCGCATTGGCAATCTGTTTCGTACTCCCCGTAATCAGCAGTGCCTTCGCCATTTCAGGGCGATGCTTAAAGAACGGATGCTGATGCAATACATCTGCCATAACACCTGCAGAAAAAGCAGCAGCATCGCTCGTTCCATGAGACACTCCGTTATAAGTAGAATTATAGTCATCTACAAAGTGAGCATCATTCGGAAACGAAAAATAGTCGTATGTTGCTATTTCCGGTTTTTGGTTTTCTACCTCTGAATTTTTCCACCGAGAAAATGTTTCATAGTTGTTTGTAAAGGGGTAAACACCCCCAACCGTAATGGCATTTAGAGCCTTTCCCGGGGTTGTCACATAAAAAGACCCCGTAGAAGACGTTTGGTTTCCGGCTGCAACAAAAGACGCAATATCATTTGCATAAATAAAATCATCTAAATCGCGATCATTTATTTTATATAAAGAATCTCCGCTTACAGAATAGGAGTGAAACCCTATTTCTATTTGTGGATAAGAAGCTATATTCGGCGACTCTCCTTGCGCATACTGGTACAAAACAGCATTGGGCGCCGTTGTCTGGAAAATACGCACCATAGACGTCGCATGTTTTGTGACCCCACTAGCACACAAAGTAGTCTGCACAAAATTAGCCGTATTTATTACAGATGTTTTTGGGCAACCATTTTCTGCAATATATGCCCCGATTCCGCTACCATTGTAGCCATTCGCAAAAGCCCATGTAGACACACGTGTCGTATCTAGAATTTGCGTATAGGCCGCAGCATCTTCTGCTTCCATAATTTCACTAATATAAACCGGTTCCGAACCATTCAGCAACGAATAGATTTCTTCAGCAGTCAATGACGCTGTATAACTCGGAATATAAAAGGACTGATTCGTCTGTATGCTATTAAAATAATCCGTTTCTGAAACAGATACTCCATTTAGCCAATAATGACGCACCCCATTTTCATATCGATATTCCGCAGATATAGTACGCTCATCTTTTTCAGGAATATTTAAAGAAGAAACTTGGACATTCATTTTCACTTGTCGAGGGATAAATGAATGGGTATTTACGGTTCGACTTGACTTCACTTTTCTGCCTAAGGCATCGTAGTTCGCTGCAGCAGAATCCGCGCCCCAATTTAGGCTTCTTGAAGATTCCAAGAATTCCTGAACTCTTGGCGAAACAGAACTATGGGGTTCATAAGGTGGCAAGTACGGGGTTTTCTCTTTGCCCGCACACACCGACAAAGAAACAAGAACTATTCCTAGTACCAATCTTTTCATTTTACCGATTCTCCAAGCACCTTGTTTTCATGTTTTCAGCATAATCATTCAAAATAGACTCAACACCTTCAGTCAAATGCCCCATTGATGCTGAACAAGTCAAATGCAGTTCTCCACCTTGGCAGTTTACAAAATGGATAAACAAGTCCCCACCACGATTCTGACAGTTTTTTTCAAAGTCCAAAAAATCATTTTCACAACCAGCTGGGTCATAATAACGATTGTCTAATTTTTCATGATAGACAAGTCCTTGTTCATCTGCGGTCAAGAAAAATGTCCGCGTATAGCTATCCCCAATCGGAAGATATTCTATAGTTCGCATACCAAAGTCCGACTGGTAAATATTGACAAAGCAATAAGAATAAGGGTTTTCTTCTTCGTAAGCGAAAAAGTTTTCATGTTCGCCGCTGAACCTAATTTCGAACCAGAACCTGGTAGTATCCCTTTCATAATCGTCAATATCTGCCGGTATGCCATCAACAAAGTTCTTGACAGAATCAACTTGATGTTCTAGAATCAACTTTTCATCCGCAGAAATTTCTGCCACAGAATTATCATCTACAGTTGCACCCGCCGTAGATTTTTCGGAACATGCGGCAAGTCCCAACAAGGCGCCGCACAAAGCAAGCCAAAGCGCAACATTTCCAAACATTTTACTTTTCATCGTTTGCACCTTCTATTTTCTGAGTCAACGGGAACAGTTGCAAATTCAGGCGCAGCACCTGATCTACCTTGTCATCGTTCGCAACAATTTCTAGAACCTGCTCGCGGCACTTTTTCAGGACTTCGACAACTTTTGCAATGGCATCATTAGAAACGCCCATGGTAACACCCGCGACATAGCGTTCATCCGCAGCAAAACGGTCAAGTGCATCTACCGCAAAGGTGGCCATTTGCCGGTTCATGGAACGCACTGCCAAAGACATAGACTGCGTGTCGCCACCCAGCAGCTTATCTGTCTGCGAATAATTGCCGTCATCCGTCTTTTTAAGAATTCCCGCACGGACCTGGAAGTTGATGGAGTCCCTTACCTCTTTCGCAGAAACTTCATGAACGCACTTGCCTGCGATTTCTTTTGGCATAGCCCCCGGCATGGCAGGCGCCAATTCACGCACTACCGGGTGCACCCAAGAGTCGTAATACTTGTATGCATCAACACCGATGAGGTTTACTTTACTGGCCTTTGCGATTGACTGCATTTCGGCATAAGCGAAACGTTTCTTGTCATCGGTCTTCGCCTGCGCAAACATCACCAAACTGAAGAAGTACTCTCGCTCGATACCGATAAAATTAAACGCATCCGCCACCTTGACGGTCGCTTTCTTTCCGAGGTTTGCCTTACCCTCGCAAACCTGTTTCATGAACACCGGCGAGGTAAACCCCGCCATTTTCGAATAATCACGCCACGAAAAAGCCGAAGTACGCTTTTTCCAATCGTAAAAGTCCTGTAGATAACGACGAAAATCTTGATATTGCAAAATAGGAGCCATATAGTTCTAAATCTATACAACAGGCTCCCCATTGTCAATAAATTTGATACAAAAAGCGTTTTTTTTTTACAATTAAACAAGTTTTTTACATTATTTTTTAAATTTAAAAAATTTGAATACGCTTTGAATACACCCATGAGAGTTTTCCTATTTTTTCTCTAGAAAATGCAACCAATGCAACTTTTGATGCATCTAAAGGGTACAATGGACGAAAAAGTGATACTTCAACACCTTAAAGGCGGCAGCCGCGAAGCGTTAAGCCTGCTTTGGCAGGCCCACAGCGCGAACGTGCTGAATTTGGCTTTTAGGATGATGAAGGACCGCGACGAGGCCGAAGACATTCTGATGGATGTCTTTGTGCAAGCCCCCAAAGCCGTCCAAGGCTTTCGAGGCGAATCGGCCCTCGGGACATGGCTTTATAGGCTCACGGTAAACGCCTGCCTCATGAAGCTGCGCGCCCAAAAGCGCCACCGCGAACTCGAAGAAGAACACTTGGACTCCATTATAGAAGAGGCTCTTGGAAAAGGCGATTTAAAGAACGAAAATTTCGATCCGGAACTTTTGGAAAAAGGTTTGGCAGAACTTCCGGCAGAATCACGCAGTATGCTCTGGCTCAAGGATGCCGAAGACTTGGATGTAAAGGACCTGGCCGAAATTTACAAGATGCCCGAAGGCACCATCAAGGCGCGACTCAGCCGCGCGAGAACTTTTGTCCGCAACTACTTGAGCGAGCGCAGAGAAAACGCAAAAAAGGAGCTTAACTATGTCTACTAAAATTGACTTCTCGAAAATGGAGCGGCTCACTCCTCGGGCTGACTCGTGGGACAAAGTTTGCGCCCGCCTCGACGCCGAAAATGCGAAGAGCAAGATTGTCTCTATCAAGAGCTGGTACAGTGCAATTCCGCTGGCCGCAAGTTTTGTGCTTGTGAGCCTGACTGCGATTTTGCCGTCTTTCACCAGCGAGATTGAACAAGAAAATTCTGTTTCGACCGAATACATTTCTATCAACAGCTCTGCTCCGTCCGAAGTATTGAGCTGGTATTCTAGCCTCGGAAATTCCACCAGCGACGAATTCGAAACTCTGGAAGAAACTGTCGGCTTTAATTATTTAACCAAGGAGTAACTCTATGAACGGAAACAAGCTCTTTATTGCAAGTATTATAGTGCTTGCTCTCGCCTTAGGCTTTTTCGCCGGAAGGTTCTGCAATTTCAATTGTTGCTCTAGTAGCACAACCTGTTGTCAAAAGGGCGGTCCTTGCGCATGCTCGCAAGGTTTGCCTTGCGCCTGCGAAAAGAACGGACAACCCTGCCATTGCCCGAACTGTGCAAAGCACAGCCACAAGGGTCCACATGGCGACTTCGACAAAGGCCATGGTCCCAAATTCAAGGGGGGCATGGACCCCGCTGCCATGGATTCCTTACTGCAGGTAACGCCGGAACAGAAGGCCGCTATTGAAGCTAGCCGCGCTAAGGGTGATTCCATTTTCAGGGAACTCCGCAAGCAAAAGCACGAAGCCGAAAAGGCTTTAGGCGAAGCTCTTGAAAGCAAGGATTCTGCCGGAATCGATGCCGCCAAGGCACGCGTACTCGATGTAGACAAGTCCCTGTTGGAACACCGCATCAACGGGATGCAGGCCCTTGCCGGAATCTTGACCGCCGAACAGCTTGAAAAGTTCAACGCCTTCCATAAGGAACAGATGAAGAACTTTAGGGAGCGCATGAAGAACGGACCGCACCGCGGTCCCCATGGCGGTCATGAACATGGCAACCCGCCTCCGCAGCAGTAATTTTTAAGCCCCTTCAAAACACAAAGTCCCCGACATCGCTGTCGAGGACTTTCTTTTATTTTTCACTAACTATTTCTTCATAAAAGGCAAATTCTGCGCGACACGGAAAAGACCTTCAGCACGATGCCTGTTGCCCGCAGATTCCCCATTCAAGGTCTCCAGGAAACGAGTCAGTTCCAGCACGCCACCACCTTGCTTGAGCACATACACGGAGCAAAGGGCGATTACGCCGAGAGAAGAATTGATGATATCAAGATCAGTACCCGCCAGCTGGAATGCCGCTAACTGGTATGCATCTTCCATATTTCCTTTTATCATTCTGTCAATGTCGCCGAGAGTCGTAAATCCAAATGATACGAATACAGCCAAGAACCGCGAAAGCGACGTCTCGTGGATTTCGGCCTGGTTAATAGAGGCGATACGCTTATTCAGCGAATCGAAAGGACGAAGTTCCAAGTAGTTGCCAAAGGAATCGCCATTCAGTTCCACTTCGTCAAAACTGCCCGAACTCACCAGGGACTGCACATGACGACGGTAATCATTGATACCCGAACGAATTAGGCAGAACTGCTCATCGACCAGTTCCAACATTCCCGCGAGGCGGTTCAAATTGCGCAAGTATTCCTTGGGGACTTCAAAACCCGACTTGTAACCCGTATCGTGATCCAGCACCGACCACACATGCTGTAAGGCCGTGCGCATCTGCACTTCGAAACGGATTTCGTTTAGTTGGGGGTAGTTGGGGTCAAAGTATTTTTCCCTGGGAAGCTTGCAAATGTAATGTAGTGAATTGTAGCCGAAACTGTGTATTTCGTGCATCTTGCGTTTGTCGATACTGTTTTCCCAGTCAATTGTAAAAATACGTCCGACAAGGGCTGCAATTTTATCCACTTCGTCGCTGTAAAAAGTGATAACGCGGACACCCAAAATATCCGTTAAGTCCGAAAGGGAGTTGTACTTACCCGACTTACGTTCGAGTTTTCCTGCAAGGCTGTCTTCTGCCTTGACGCGCCCTTCGATGGCGTTGATGTATATCTTGTTTTCTTGGATGCTCTCGCGAAGAATTCGCTTGACGATGCGTAGTAGCTTCTCGAAGACGATGTGTTGTTCGCGGTACTCCTCCAGGATAAGCGTTTCCTTGGGGGGCAGGCCGTAGTCCTTGTTGATTACCTGTTCCATGTCGTGTCTATTTCCCAAAGACTTTGTTGATAGTTTCGGCGAATTCGTCGTAAGCGAAAGTTCCCTTGAGGCTAGCGAGTGCACGGGCAAGTCCACGGAAATGCCATTCGTGCGAAACCTTGTCCTTGACACAGAACAAGTCCCACACCTTGTCGCCAATCGCCTGGTAATCGCGGTAGATGGCGCGGATATTACTTAATTTATCTGCAAGCGCTACAATCTTGACTTCGTTAGTCGCCGAAGATAAACGTTCAATCGCTTCTTCTTTGCGAAGGCGCCAACTTTCTTGGCGGCTCTTACCTTCAAATTCAATGTCGGATTCGGCCTCAACAAGTTCCGCAATGCGCTTGCCGAATTCGCGTTCTACGTCCTTGAGCGTCACAGCGGTATCTTCTACCGTATCGTGCAATGCCGCGGCGGCCAGAAGTTCCTGGTCGCTTGTCATGGTCGCCGCAATCGAGACAGCCTCCATCGGGTGAACTATATACGGGAAACCCTTCCCCTTGCGTTCTGCACCCTGGTGCGCCTTGACCGCAAAAACAATCGCTTTGTCGAGAATTGATGTATCCATGTCACTAAATGTATATAAAAGCCTCATTAAAATACATAAATGTTAAAAAATATCGCTGAATTTATTAAAGCTAACGAGATTTATATGTAAAAAAATTTTGAAAGAACTCAAAAAAGCACTACTGTTTATCCGACAAGGTCTTTATATCACTTCGTATTTTAAGAGATTCCTCTGATAACGCTTCAAGAACGCTTTCTTTTATTTCCTTTTTTATACTACGAGCATATTGACTCATCGCATGGACAACTATTACATACAAAAAAATCAACAAAAGAACCAACATCATTACTCCCCCTAATAAAACATCAAACAAACTTAATGGGTCTGTATTTTCCAACTGTATGGTATAATCATTGTTCAACAACCAATTAATAGGCCCCAAAAAAAGCCATCCATAAATAGATAATGTAAAAATAAACATCACGCAGAACGATATACGATTCACAATATTGTCAAAAATACGCAAAAACGGATGTTTCGTTTTGAAAGTTTCGGCGTGTTCAGTCTCCTCTAGGATAAAATCAATTTCTCCATTTTCATTTGAAATATCTTGTTTTACAATTATTTTTGCGAATCTCCAAGCAGAATACCCAGCAAAAAAACTCAACAATAGACATAAGACAAATACACAATAGAACCAAGCACCATCACATATATGAAGCGACGATAACTTCAATGGAAAAGAAAACGACAACACACAAGAAATAACACTTATTAAAAAAAATAATATATCACTCGCTTTATCTAAAATCTGTTTCATTATACAATCCTCCCATTTTCCTCAAGAAAATCGAATTTCATTTTTTTCATTAAAGAATCTTCATCACGATACAATGTGTAATGATTTATATTCATTTTATCAAGCTCCTTCAAAAGATTTACTTTTACAGACGCGGGAATTCGTATTTCCAAAATAGAATCTGATTCTTGACAAGCATCCTTTAAACTACCTTCTAAATCAAACGGGACAAACTTCCATTCGTTTTTATCTAAGTCGAAACAGCAAGCTATCAAGTATTCAGATTGTTGAGTAAGATGCCTTAAATCAGTTTCAATATAATGACCTATTTCATGGATTTCTTTATACCCACTAACCGCATGATTCCACAATTCACTTTGCAATACAAAAACTTTTCCACTTTTAATCTTTTTTGCAGAGTCAACAGCATCTTCACACGCAAAAAACAAAGCGATATATTCAGATAACGTAACATCTATTAAAGGTGATGGAAATCCATGATGTCTTAAATAGGTCAAATATTCTAAATCAGGAAACCTACCATAACTTATTTTGCTATAGTCAGAGAAGTCGAAATCGTAACCATTATATTTCACTTTTCGCTGAAACTTTTTCCCATAAGCATTTATTTCGGGCTTATAGGAATCAACCAATGTATAGTATTTGTTGAAGGTAATGTTATCTAATCCTATTCGTTCAAGAGAGGATTCTATTTTCCACTTTGCATTTGCCTGTCCGCGGAAAAGAATTTTTGTTGATGAATCAACTTGATTACGAAATCTATTGATTATATCAATATATCCAGAGATCGTTCTAACGGTTTTTCTCAAGCACTTCATCTTTTTCGCCTTTCCGCTAAAAGCGGATAGCGGATTATATACCAAATTTTCTGTAACCGGAACAAGAGCTCAGCTCTAATTCTATGTCATCCGAAATATACATTAATAAATCGATTAAACAACGACTATTCTTTTATTCCTACAAAAAACAAAACGAGAAATCAAGAATGTATTCAAAGAAGGAGAATTGGATTCACAAGTGGTATGTGCATTTTTTGCACACACCACTCTCCATGGAACAATTAGGGGGAATATGCGCACCATTCACGACCGATTTTCAATTGTTGACGAAACCAACGAGAAATAAGCCAGGCGTTACGGGCTGGCGTCTGAAGCCCGTAGAGGAGGGTGATGGAAGCCCCGGCTTGGGTGGGTTATAGGAGATCCCCGCCTTCGCGGGGATGACATTAGGGTGGGAGTCGGGGCTGCAATCAGGGGGAAACATCCCCCCTTTTTACTATATTTTCCCTCGCAACAAATAACCGCGCAGCGGAAAGGATTAATCTATGTCGAAACTGACTGATTCTCAGGAATGGAAGGCCCTTGAGGCCCACGCCGAAGTCGCAAAGACCTGGCACATGAAGGAACTCTTCGCAAAGGACCCGGCTCGCGCCGAAAAGTTCAGCGCCGAAGCCTGCGGCCTCTTCCTGGACTACTCCAAGAACATCATTACCGACGAAACCATGGCCAAGCTCCAGGACCTCCTGAAGTCTGCCGGTTTCGAAGACATGCGCCGTAAGTACTTTGCCGGCGAAAAGATTAACACCACCGAAAAGCGCGCCGTGCTCCACACCGCACTCCGCTACAAGGGCAACGATCCGATTTGCGTCGACGGCAAGGACGTGATGCCCGAAGTTCGCGCCGTGCTCAAGCACATGGAAGAATTCACCAAGCTCGTGCGTACCGGCAAGTGGAAGGGCCACACCGGCAAGTCCATCAAGTACGTGGTGAACATCGGTATCGGCGGTTCCGACCTGGGCCCCGTGATGGTCACCGAAGCCCTCAAGCCGTATGCCGACAAGCCGGCTGCTGGCGAATACTCTCCGGAAGTCTACTTCGTTTCTAACATCGACGGCACCCACATGGCCGAAACCCTCAAGAAGGTGAACATCGAAGAAACGCTCTTCATCGTCGCTTCCAAGACCTTCACGACTCTTGAAACCATGACGAACGCCGAAACCGCCAAGGCTGCCGTTCTCAAGGCCTTCAACGGCGACGAAAAGTCCATCGCCAAGCACTTCGTGGCTCTTTCCACCAACACCGAAGCCGTGTCCGCCTTCGGTATCGATACCGCCAACATGTTTGAATTCTGGAACTGGGTGGGTGGCCGTTACTCCCTGTGGTCTGCCATCGGTCTTTCGATTGCGCTGCGCATCGGTTTCGACAACTACATGAAGCTCCACCAGGGCGCCTACGAAATGGATCAGCATTTCAAGACCGCTCCGGTCGACAAGAACCTCCCCGTTATCCTCGCCCTCATCGGCGTTTGGTACAACAACTTCTTTGGCGCTTCTAGCTACGCCATGCTTCCGTACGACCAGTACCTGCACCGCCTCGCTGCCTACTTCCAACAGGCCGACATGGAATCCAACGGCAAGACCGTTGACCGCGACTCCAAGCGCGTGAACTACCAGACCGGCCCGATCCTCTGGGGCGAACCGGGTACCAACGGCCAGCACGCCTTCTACCAGCTGATCCACCAGGGCACCAAGATGATTCCGTGCGACTTCATCGCCCCGGCAAACAGCCACAACAAGGTCGGCGACCACCACCAGAAACTGCTCAGCAACTTCTTTGCACAGCCCGAAGCCCTGATGAACGGCAAGACGCTCGCCCAGGCCCAGGAAGAACTCCGCAAGGACGGCAAGAGCGAAGAAGAAATCGCATTCCTCGCCCCGCACAAGGTGTTCGAAGGCAACAAGCCGACCAACTCCATCATGATGGACTACGTTTCTCCGGAAACGCTCGGCGCCCTCATCGCCATGTACGAACACAAGATCTTCACGCAGGGCGTTATCTGGAACATCAACAGCTACGACCAGTGGGGTGTTGAACTCGGCAAGCAGCTCGCCAAGAAGATCCTCCCGGAACTTGCCAAGGCTGACGCTGAACTGAACCACGACAGCTCTACCAACGGGCTCATCAAGTGGTACAAGGCTCATCAGAAGTAAGTTGAATGTCATTGCACTTCGTGCATGACTGCGTCGGTTATCCAATGCGTGTGCAAGCACTCGCGCTGTATAACCTAGCATGTCATTCTGGAGTGTCCGCAAGGACACGATAGAATCCAGGAACTTAAAAGGAAAGGCCGCGACGAAAAATCGTGGCCTTTTTCATATTCACTTTGTTCGAAAAAAAGCGATTTTACGGATAAATGCTATTTTACTCCGCCTTTTTCTTGTCGCGCCAAGCGAAGATATTCGCGAGCACCGTTCCGCTAATGGAATGGTAGGCGCAACTCAAGGCGCAAGGGACCATGCAAAGCACCGCTTCGGGGTTCTTCGCCACATTTACGGGGTCTGCAAAGAAGGCCATGGCAAGCACCGTCGCCATACCGGCATTCTGCACGCCGACTTCGATGGCGATGGTTCGCTTCTTGGCTGTATTGAATCTGAAAAGCTTACCCACGCCGTAACCAAGCACATAGCCCAGCGCATTGTGGCAGAACACCACCGCAAGCACCAATAAAATCAGGCCGAGGCCGTTTGCGAACAACTGCGGGCGCACGGTCACGACGACACCGCCCACAATCATCATCAAGCCTACCACACTCACTGCAGGCATGTTCGACTGGATTTCCTTGAACACAGCGCGCTTGCCCAAGAAGTAGTTGCAAAGGAATCCGATGGTAATCGGGGCGATCGTCACGTACAGAATATTCAGGAACATGCCCTTCGCATTCACATCAATGCTGGTGTCAGCAAGCCAAAGCACAAGCAGCGGCGTCATAATCGGCGCAAGGAGCGTGCTCACCATGGTCATGCTCACGGAATAGGTGACATCGCCATGGGCCAAAAAACTCATGACATTGCTGGAAACACCGCCCGGGCAGCACCCCACCAGAATGATACCCACGGCAAGGTAGGGGTCCAGCCCAAACACCTTCGTAAGCCCGAAAGCGACAAACGGCATAATCGTGTACTGGGCAACCGCACCAAGCAAAATATGAAGCGGTTGTTTCATCAAGTTCCGCACATCATCTATTGAAATGGTTAAACCCATACTCAACATGATGACACCGAGGATGATGGAAGATACATTCCCGTGAACCCAGCCAAATGCGACCGGAACGAAGAATGCGACTACTGCGCTTGCGATAACAAAGGGGGAAGCGTAGTTCGAAAGCAGACGGCTAATAGCCTTGATTATCTTGAACATGACTTAAATATAAAAAGACCGCAGCGTTTTTGCTACGGTCTGAATTTCTATGGATCCTATCGCGTCCTCACGGGCGCTCCAGGATGACAATCGTAATTACTTCACCACAATATTGACGAGCTTGCCGGGGACGACGATGGACTTCACGACGGTCTTGCCAGCCATGAACTCCTTCACGCGGTCGTTGTCCATGGCGAGCTTTTCCAAAGCGGCCTTGTCCATGTCCTTCGCGACACTTGCCTTCGCGCGGACCTTGCCGTTCACCTGGAACACGACTTCCACGGTGTTTTCCACGGCCTTGGAGTGGTCGGCTTCCGGCCAGGCGACGTTCGTGAGTGATTCGTTGTGGCCGAGGATGCTCCACATTTCTTCGGCGATGTGCGGGGCAAACGGGTGCAACAGCTTCACAAAGGTTTCGCACGGTTCGCGGTAGCGCTTGTCCATCTTCATCATTTCGTTGTTGAAGATCATCAGCTGGCTAATCGCGGTGTTGAAACTCATGTTCTCGATGTCGCTCGTGACCTTGATGACGGTCTGGTGCATCACCTTCTCGATAGCTTCCGGAGCGGTTTCATCAACGTAGACCGGAGCGGCATCGTCATCGCCCACCACGGAGCGCCAGGCGCGGCCGAGGAAACGGTTCATGCCTTCGATGCCCTTGGTCTGCCACGGTTTCACGGCGTCGAGCGGGCCCATGAACATTTCGTACAAACGAAGGCTATCGGCACCGTAGTCGCGCACCACGTCATCGGGGTTCACGACGTTCTTCAAAGACTTACTCATCTTCGCCACAATCTGCTTGAGCTCGATGTCGGTTCCCTTCTTGAAGAACTTGCCGTTCTTCTCCTCGACTTCGTCAGTCGGGACCTTGGAGCCCGCGGCATCTTCGTAAGCGAAGGCGAGAATCATGCCCTGGTTGAAGAGTTTCTGGAACGGTTCGTCGGTAGAGACGAGGCCGAGATCGAAGAGCACCTTGTGCCAGAAGCGGCTGTAGAGCAAGTGGAGCACGGCGTGTTCGGCGCCGCCCACGTAGAGGTCCACGGGCATCCAGTACTTTTCGAGTTCCTTAGCGACGAAGGCGTCGCCATTGCAGGCATCGATGTAGCGGAGGTAATACCAGCAGGAGCCAGCCCACTGCGGCATGGTGTTCGTTTCGCGGATACCCTTGCGGCCGTTCTTGTCCGTAACCTGGAGCCATTCGGTGGCGTTTGCGAGCGGGGACTGTCCGCCGTCACCCGGCTTGTAGTCCTTGAGTTCCGGCAGAAGCACCGGAAGTTCGGCGTCATCGACGGTAGAGATTTCGCCATCTTCCCAGTGGATAATCGGGAACGGTTCACCCCAGTAGCGCTGACGGCTGAAGAGCCAGTCGCGGAGCTTGTAGTTCACGGTGGCCTTACCGATCTTGTTCGCTTCGAGCCATTCAATGACCTTCGCGATGCCCTGCTTCTTGTTGAGGCCGTTCAGGCAAAGCGTGTCGTTCTGGCTGTTGATGTAGGTGCCGTCGGCAGCCCAGCAAGCTTCGCCAGCGAGAACCTTCGGGCGAACGTCTTCGGGGCAGCTTGCATCGGGTTCCATGATGCAGATGACAGGCAAATTAAACTTTTTCGCGAAATCGAAGTCGCGGGTATCGTGAGCAGGCACGGCCATGATGGCGCCGGTGCCGTAGCCGGTCAAAACGTAGTCAGCAACCCACACCGGAATCTTCGTGCCGGTGAGCGGGTTCACGGCGTAGCTACCGGTAAACACGCCGGTCTTTTCCTTGGCGAGTTCAGTACGGTCGAGGTCGCTCTTCAATGCGGCGGCGTGCACGTATTCTTCCACGGCGGCCTTCTGTTCGGCAGTCGTGAGTTCCGGCACCATCGCGTGTTCCGGGGCGACGACCATGTAGGTGGCACCGAACAACGTATCGCAACGGGTGGTGTAAACGCGGAGCTTCTTTTCGGTCGGCTTGCCGTTAGCGTCGGCAATCGGGAAGTCCACTTCGGCACCGTAGCTCTTGCCAATCCAGTTCTTCTGCATGTCTTTGACGCCCTGCGGCCAGTCGAGCTTATCGAGGCCCTTCAGCAGGCGGTCGCCGTACAGCGGAATGCGCATGAGCCACTGCTTGAGGTTACGGCGTTCCACTTCCTTGGTGCCGCACTTTTCGTGAGAACCATCGTTCAAGACTTCTTCGTTAGCGCACACAATCTTGCAGTGCTTGCACCACCACACCTGAGCGTCGGCATAGTAAGCGAGGCGCTTAGAGTCCTTGTATTTGCGGACTTCGGCAACACCCTTGGCTTCCACGTCAGCAGGAATCGGGAGTTCTTCGATGGGGCGGCCCTTCTGCTGGTCTTCATCGAACCAGGTGCCGTAAAGGCGCTTGAAAATCCACTGCGTCCACTTGTAATACTTGGGGTCGGTGGTGTTGACTTCCTTGTTCCAGTCGTAAGAGAGACCAAGGCGCTTGATCTGGCGGCGGAAATTGTCGCAGTTCTTCTTGGTCGTGATGGCCGGATGCGTACCGGTCTGGATGGCGTACTGTTCAGCGGGGAGGCCGAAAGCGTCCCAACCCATCGGGTGCAACACATTGAAACCGCGGCTGCGCTTGTAGCGGCAGATGATATCGGTAGCGGTGTAACCTTCGGGGTGGCCCACATGGAGGCCTGCGCCACTCGGGTACGGGAACATGTCCAGGCAGTAATACTTGGGCTTGGACTTATCGGTGCCCGTCTTGAAAGTCTGATGTTCTTCCCAGTAGGCCTGCCACTTGGTTTCGATCTCTTGCGGATTGTACTTAGCCATTATTTTATACCTCTAGTAGGAGCTGCAAGGTATGAGGTTTGAGGTCGCCGTGCCCATACCTCATAGCTCTATAATTTTTCGGGCATAAATTTAGAAAAAAGGCGAGAGCCGCGGCAAAAGTGCGCAAGGCGACAAAGCGCAAAAAACAAGTTTTTGCATTTTTTGACAGCGGGTTTAAGCATGTAATGAATATCGCCAACTCGCTTTAATAAAGTCCATATTTTAAAATCGTTTTTTCTCGAACTCTTACACAAAATCACACAAAATTGTAAAAAAGGAAGCCCCGCCACTTGCGCAGCAGGACTTCCCGAGGTGTTTGATGGACTCCTAGCCCTCAAAAACAATATTATTGTGAACAAAGTTACAATAAAGGGTATTTATTGACAAGGGGTGCAACTGAATTTATTTTATACAAAAAACTTACACTTCATTTTTCTTTTTTTGTCCACAATTTTTACACAAATTAAAACACTTTTTTATTAATCTATACACAAAATTTTTTTTGATACATTTATTAAAATACGTTATTTTATAAGTAATTTGAGTACAAAAAAAGACTCTTGGCATAGCCAAGAATCTCTTTTTGAATGTTAAAAACAATTACACCTTGTCGAGGGCCTGCGTGAGGTCCGCGATAATGTCTTCGACATTCTCGATACCCACGCTGAAGCGGATCAGGTCCGGTGCGACGCCTGCTTCGATGAGCTGTTCGTCGCTGAGCTGACGGTGCGTGTGGCTTGCCGGGTGCAGCACGCAACTGCGGGCGTCGGCCACGTGGGTCACGATGCAAATCATCTTGAGATTGTCCATGAACTGGATGCTCTTTTCACGGCCACCCTTGATACCGAAGGTGAGAACGCCGCAGGGGAGCCCGCCCTTGAACTGCTTCTGGGCAAGTTCGTGGTACTTGTTGCCCTCGAGGCCCGCGTAGTCCACCCAGGCCACCTTCGGGTGGTTCTGCAGGAACTTCGCGCAGGCGAGAGCGTTCTCGCAGTGGCGCGGCATGCGCAGGTGAAGCGTTTCGAGGCCAACGTTCAGGAGGAACGCATTCTGCGGAGCCTGGATGCTGCCGAGGTCGCGCATGAGCTGGGCCGTAGCCTTCGTGATGAAGGCGCCCTTGCCGAAAGCCTTCGTGTAGGCAAGACCGTGGTAGCTCGGGTCCGGTTCGGTTAAGCCCTTGAACTTGTCATGATGGGCTTCCCAGTCGAAGTTTCCGCTATCCACGATGCAGCCACCCACGGCCATCGCGTGACCGTCCATGTACTTGGTGGTGGAATGGGTCACGATGTCCACGCCGAATTCAATCGGGCGGCAGAGAATCGGAGTCGGGAACGTGTTATCGACAATCATCGGCACGCCGTGCTTGTGGGCGATGTCCGCGAAGCGCTTGAGGTCCAGAATCTTGCCGGCCGGGTTTGCAACCGTCTCGCCAAAGAAGCACTTGGTGTTCGGGCGGAAGGCCTTCTCGATTTCCTCGTCGCTAGCGTCCTGGTCCACGAATGTGCATTCGATGCCGAGCTTCTTCATCGTCACGGAGAAGAGGTTGCTAGTACCACCGTAAATAGCGCTGGTGCTGATGAAGTGGTCGCCCGCCTCGCAGATGTTGAACACGGCGAAGAAGTTCGCCGCCTGACCGGAACTCGTGAGCATCGCTGCCACACCGCCTTCCATGGCCGCAATCTTGGATGCCACGGCATCGTTGGTGGGGTTCTGCAGGCGCGTGTAGAAGTAGCCGCTGGCCTTCAGGTCGAACAGGTCGGCCATCGCGTTGCTGGACTCGTACTTGAAAGTGGTGCTCTGGTAGATGGGAAGGACGCGCGGTTCGCCGTTTTTCGGCTGCCAGCCGCCCTGTACGCACAAAGTTTCGATCTTGGACATTTTTGCCTCTTGTTAAAAACTTATCTATAGGTAGTTGCTCATTTGGGGCGACTAACATATTTTATTTATGGTTAAATATAGAAAAACACTATCGCTTGGCAATGCACTTATGCAAATATCTGCATATATAATTCCGATATCTACCCATAGCTTTTTTCTATAACTAGAAATTCACGATTATTTGATCTAAAAAACTATTTTTTTTCACAATGACTCCCGCACGCAATAATATGGCCCTATGGCATTTACTCGCCATTATAACTATCACCTTTTGGGGCACGAGCTTCGTAAGCACAAAAGTGCTCTTGAATCACGGGTTCTCGGCGGTGCAAGTTTTTTCGCTGCGTTTTGCGGTTACATACCTGATTCTTCTGGCAGCAAGCCACAAACAGTTCCGTTCTGAAAACTGGAAACACGAACTGATTCTTTTTATTTGCGGCATTACCGGATGCACGCTCTATTTCTGGACAGAGAATACGGCCCTCACGCTTTCGCAGTCAAGTAACGTCTCGCTCATCGTCTGCACCAACCCATTGCTTATCATGATTCTCGGCGGTCTCATTTACAAGAGCGAACGGCTCGGCAAGCGGCAAATTCTCGGATGCCTGATCACGTTTGTCGGAATGGTGCTCGTGGTCTTGAACGGAAAATTCATTTTAAAGCTTTCGCCTGTGGGTGATTTACTCGCCTTCAGTGCCGGGCTTATGTGGGCAACCTTTTCGCTAATCATTAAACAACTAAACGGCAAATACAGTTCCCTGTTCATCACGCGCAAGATGTTCTTTTACGGAACGCTCTCCTCTATTCCCGCCATGATTGTCGAAGCCCACGGTAGCGTTTCTAAAGCCCTGGACATTCCGTGGCACCATTTTACGGAACCCGTCGTAACGCTCAACTTTCTATGTCTAACCGTATTCTCGTCGCTATTCGGCTATCTTATCTGGAACAGCGTTCTTAAGCGTTTGGGCGTCGTACTTGCAAGTAACTACGGCTACGCCGTCCCCATGGTGACAATGATTACGGCAACCATCGCCCTCAGCGAGCAAATCACCGCCGTTGCCATCGTGGGTGCGGTAGCGATTATCGCGGGCATGGTCCTTGCGGAAATGAGACGCAGCAAATAAAATCGGAATTAGGGATTCACGGTCATATCGGTAAAGCGGTCGACGATAGTACCGTCGGCAAGCGTCACCTTGCTCTCGAAATCTTCACGATCGCGCACCCATAAAGTTCCCTTCGGGTGGTCGGGAGTCTCGTATTCGCTGCGGTAAACCACGAGCGGCTTGACCGATTCACAATCTAGAGCGTCGGCGGTGACGACGGTGTAGATCATCGTTTCTTTTTTGTAATGGCGATAGCGGTGACCGGCAATTGCTTTCGACATATTACTTTTCCAGAAATGCGAGCAGTTTAGGCATGAGTGCGGTTGCGTCTTTTACGCCGAGATCGTACAGTTTTACGAGTTTGGACTTGTCTTTTTCCAAGCGATCGATTTTGAAGCTTTCGCTCGGACGGATCATGAACGCAGAACCTTGAGCGACACGTTCCTCTAGCGTGCGCAGGCACTGGTTGTAGCGAATGTGGCGGTTTCTTGCCGCTTCGATAAACTTGGGGTACTTGCGGTAGAAAAGCTTGAACAGGGGAATCATGGAGTTCGGTTTCTTGACAAAGCCTTCGGGCTGTGTGACGATAACGACCTGTTTTTTGTAACCCATGCCCGTAAACACTTCGAACGGAATGCTGTCGCCGACACCACCATCCAGAAGCTTCATGCCGTCAACTTCTACGATATGGCTCATGAGCGGGAGCGAGGCCGAGGCGCGAATCTTGTCCATGTCTTCGGGCTTGTCTAAATCGCGGGTGAGCAGATATTCCGCGTCGCCCGTTTCCAAATTCGTAGCGACTGCGTAGAATTTTGTTTCGGATGCATTCTCGCGGAATTTTTTGAAGTCAAACGGATCGATGACACGCGGGATTTCGTTATAGCAGTATTCGATTTCGAAAAATTCACCGGTGCGAATCAGGTTGCCCCAGCTCATGTAGCGCTTGCTTGCTGAATGAATGGTGTCGAGGCGCTTGTTGCGTTCGCGTTGTTCCGACAGATAACTGCAAAGGTGCGTGGCTCCCGCCGAGGTTCCGGCGCATGCTCCAAACTTGATTCCGTTATCTAAAAATACATCCAGTACGCCGGCCGAATACGCGCCACGCATGCCGCCGCCTTCAACAGCAAGCGCAATATCCTTATACATCGCCATTAGGCATTCTCCATGAGCCACAAATAATCTTTCGGATGTTCAACGAACTTTTCAGGGTGTAACTTATGCTTTGCAAAGAATTCTTCGCGAGTCATCCAGGTAAAGCTATCGACCTCGCCGGGTTGCGGCACAAGCGAATTCGCTTCTTCGTCGTTTAACGAAATCTTGTAGACGTCGTAGTATTCGTTGTCGAGGTAAGAGCCGCCGTTAAGCACGCTTTCGTGCTTAGCCTCGAATAGATATTCGAGGTCGCGCGAACTCTTGTGCACGCCCAGTTCTTCGCGCAGTTCGCGCACGGCGGCATTCACGCTGGAATCGCCTGCCGAAATATGGCCCGCGCAACTCGTGTCGAAAAGTCCGGGGTTGTTTTCTTTCACGCGACTGCGAAGCTGGAACAGAATGCGGCCTTTGCTGTCAAACGCCCAGATATGCACCGTGCGGTGCCACAATCCCTTGGCATGAACTTCGGTACGCCCACGAGAATATCCGGCAGGAGTCCCATCCGCATTCAAGATATCAATTTGTTCTTCCATCCATCACTCGCTCTTTAATCGCTTTGACAATGCGTCTGTATTCGCGCATCAAGTCATCATGGCGAACCCGCACATAGTCGTAGTCGCCTTCGTTGCAGGCAAATTCCATCGCCTTTGCAATACTTGCAATCTCAACCGCACCAATGTAAAGCGAAGAACTCTTCAGCATCTGCACCATCAAACGGTAACTTTCGAAGTCTTCGTCCTTGAACAACTTGTTCAAGACCACATCGTACTGTTTATCGACATAAACCATCATCTTCTTGCGATAAAGGGCTTCATTCCTTTCGCAACAGAACAGGCCAACCGAGATATCCAACACATCGCTAGGTAGGTTCTCGTTCGTCTTTTTCGGTTCCTGAATCAGCATCGGTTTCTTTACAGGCTTTTCTTCTGCAGGCGAAGGCTCTTCCACTTCTTCTTTCTTGGGCAATTCATCGTAATGCTTAATCAACTCCTTCGGCAAGAACTTCAGGAGAATCGTAAACAGGGCATCTTCGTGAACCGGCTTCGTCAAGAAATCGGCAAATCCCGTCGTCTCGCAAATCGTCTTTGCAGAAGCGCTATCTTCGGCAGTAAGCATCACAATCGGCGTATGCTGATTCGGGTGATCGTCCAGCGTCTTCATGATTGTCAGAATATCCAAGCCATCGACAATCGGCATCGTATGGTCAAGGAATATCATGTCGTAATGGTTACGCCTGAACTTTTCAATCGCCTCCATACCGTTCGAAACCGAATCAAAGCGGGCCAATGTTTCTTTTATAAGTCCGCTCATCACGCGCAAATTCATGGGCACATCGTCAATGGCCAGAATTGATGCATTCGGTGCAAAGAAATGAATGGACTTGTTTTCGGACACATGCACGAATTCGTTGTACCGCGTCTTAAAATCACCCATCAGTTCGTTTTTGACGACTTTCTGCGGGATTGCAATTTCGACAACCGGAAGCCCATCCGCAATATGGCTACTCCTGATTGTACCGCCGAGAGCGCCCACCAGCATCTTGACAAGCGTCAGCGAAGCCCCCGTCCAGCTGACGCCCGCATCCGGCACATCAATCACCAAGTCAATCTTCTGAGTACTTTCTTCACCGTTTTCGTCTTCGGCCCAGCGGTAACCAATTTGAACAATGTTTGCACTGTTGACGACCAGGCGTTCTGCGTTGAACAAGATATTACTTACAATCTGCCACAAGCGCGATTCATCGCCTTCAAGCTGAGTCGGAATCGAAGAATCGACCAACAGTTCGAACTCCACCGGCTTTTTGCGGTTACGGGCCGCACTGTAACAATCACAGAGGACAGCAAACAGGTCGTATTCCTTGATCGAAATTTCAAGGCTGTTCGTGCGGATTTTGTTCATGTCCAAAATATCGTTCGAAAGCAAAAGCAGTTCCTGGCCCGAAGCGCGCATTTCCGAAACGTATTCCTTGAGCGAAGAATTAGCCGATTCCCTCAAGACAATCGCGCCCATATTCAAGACATTCATCGCCGGATTGCGAATATCCTGGCCCACGGAATCCATCATGCGCAAGCGATCCAGTTCGTCGCTTACCAAATGTCCCTTCAAGTGAGATTCCCGATTCCTGCGAACCAAGAAGAATCGAATTCCAAGGCCCGTCAAGAACAGCAGCATCAAGAATCCGACAACCCAGAACACCAAGAAAGATAACTGGTTCAAACCGTCCGATACATCTTCGCCGGCAACCATTCCCGCAAGCATGAAATCGTCTTGCGAAGGCTTCGCCATATAGAAGTAATAGGTCTCGTTTCCTACTTGGACATTTCTTGCCGAGGCAAGTCCGCCATGGTCCATATCCTGACGGAGCCAGCCATAAATCTTGCCAACATCGACTTCACTCCACACAGAATCCTGGCGCCACTTTCCGGTATTATTCTGGATCAGGACCCGGCCATCGTTATCGATTATCTGAGTAAAGCATTTCTTCTCAAAGCAATCCGCATCGAAGAAATCGTTTATCGGGATTTCGTCGTACTGCAAGTACAGCACAAATCGGACGTTATGGCCATGGAACACCGGAACGCCAAGCAAAATCCCCATCCTTTCGCTGTAGCAAACCGATTGTCTGCCGCGGAACGATCCCATGATACACCGGTAAGTTTCGTCCGGCAGCATGAACCGCGAAGAATCCACGTACACCGTTCCATCAAGCGCAATCAAGCCATAGCTAGAATTTTCGTCCTTCACGTCCGACAGGGCTAAGAAATCTTCCACGCGCGCGCCGTCAGTTTCTATTTTACGCGCAACCATCGAAAGGGCATCCAGCTGTGCATGCAATTTTTCGTCCACAAGATGGGCGGTCAATACGGCTTGCTGCGACACATGCTTTGTTACATAGGCATCCAAAAGTGTATCGAGCTTTACTCGAAGCAATACGCAAACAAGACACAGGACAAACACGACGGAGGCAAGCCAAACCACCATCTTGATGTTGATCTTCGCGCTTCTAGGGGTTAGTTCCATCGACTACCCCCTTGACGAACCAATCGAACCGATTCAGCATCTCATCGTCGGTCATGCTTTCGCCTTCGCCTACACGGATTTCACCTTGGTTATCTTCGATTGGACCGTAAAACACATCGAACTTGCCTTGCGTCAAGTGAATTTTTTCTTCTTCGACAATCTGACGTATCGACGCTTCGACATTGCGAGTCATCTCGGCCAAGTCCATCATGCCGCTTTCTAGCCCAAGCCAATAAGAACGCCCTTCAAATTTATCCTGGAGGACCTCGCGAATCTTGGGAACATAGAAATTTTCCCAGTGCCAAACCGGCGCCGTCAAGAACCTATCCGGGAACCTTTTGGAATTGTCCCTATTGTAACCGATAATCCAGACGTTTCTTTCGTCTGCAATGTTGTACGGAGACAACGCATCCAGATGAGTCGTCAGGACATCGATATTGTGATTATCAAGCAACGAGCGGGTCGAATCGGCAGCCCTGTTTTCATCGTTCCACGATCCGGTCCAGCTGACAAACACCTTCGCTTCGGGATTAACCTTCTGAACACCAAGCGCAAACGCATTGATGCCGCGATTCACTTCAGAAATATTGAGCCCGGCCACATAACCGATTTCGTTCGTTTTCGTCTTCAATCCGGCCACAATTCCCGAAAGATAACGTAGTTGGTACATACGGCCAAAGAAACTGGACAAATTCGTCATCGATTTCAGTCCGGTCGCATGAAAGAACGTGACTTCCGGATGGTTTCTCGCCACAGCCATTTCGGCCGCGCCATAACCAAACGAAGTCGCTATGACAATCTTGGCTCCTTTGCGAACAGCTTCTTCCATAGTATCCTGCGCCGTTGAATCGAGCGGGACATTCTCATAATAGGTAACTTCCAAATTCAATAGGGCTTGGGCTTGCGCTTTCTGAATCGCTTCGCAATGAGATTCGTTCCAGCTATGGTCATTACAGAGCCCCGCCATAATCACGGCAACACGAACTTTTTCCGGCTTTTCCTGGAATCCCGTTTCGGAGCCGAACATGAGCAACACGCCCACAATCATTGCAATCGCCAGCGCAGATGTTAGGACCATCCATTTCATCGTTCGTCAAGCCCCCTCTGGATGTTTTCAATCAGTTCAGCATGCAGAGCCATGGCGAGCTCATGAGTATCTTGAACAATTTTCATTCGAGATTCGCGGCTTGCCGTTTCCAGATTACGGAATATTTCCGCCATCGAGATTGCCCCAATGGCGACAGACGAATCATAAAGCACATGCATGTAGAAACGGTAATTGTCCCAGTCGGAATTCTTGTAGCAGGTATCCACGTTTCTACACAGCGGAGAACCGACGTATTCCTGTAGCATTTCTACGTAGATTTCTTCGTCGTCGGCGCAGTAGTTCAAACCGGCCTTGATATCCAGGAACTCACTGAAGGCCTTGAAGCGGTCAAGCAGCGTCGGCGCCGTAATCGACCGCAGTTCAAGTTCGTCATCTCCGAACGTCGTTCCAATCTTGTTGCTAGACGTACTGCCCACTCCGTTCATCAAGTTCACCGTCGGGACCACAGGTTCCGTCAAGTCCTCGGGAGTCAGCACTAGCTGCTTGGGCAAGTACCACTTCATGGTGCGACGCAGGTCACGTTCCTTGACCGGCTTAAGCAAATAATCGGCAAAGCCTTCGGCAAGGAACGAATCCTTGGCAAACGATTCCCCTTCAGACACAAGGGCTATCACAGGCGTATCCTTGTTCGGATACTTGTCCATCATCCTCATTTTTCTAAAGACATCCACACCGTCCATCACCGGCATCATGTGGTCCAAGAAAATCAGGTCGTAATGTCTGGATTCTACCAGTTGCAAACACTGGTGACCGCTCAGGGCTTCGTCAATCTTCACTCTCGAATTGTTCAAGAAGCCGCGGAACATCTTGATATTCAGTTCAACGTCATCGACAATCAAAATTCTTGCTTCAGGTGCCAAGAACACTTCGGCCACTTCCTTGTTCTTGCGCGAGGCATTCCTGTAGCGCATCACAAAGTCGCCCATGGGTTCTGTATTCAGCACCAGCTGCGGAATTTCTACCAGGAACGAAGATCCTTCGCCGTAGCGGCTGTTAATCGTTATTTGCCCGCCGCACTTCGCCAAGAGCTCTTGTGTTAGGCTAAGTCCAAGACCCATCCCCTCGATATCGCTTTCATCTTTTGGATTCTTGGGAAGGTACCTTTTGAATATGGTATCGCGGTCTTCCTTGCGGATGCCGACACCAGTGTCCTTGACGGCTATCTTCAACATGATGTAGTCGTCTGTCCGGAGCGAACCAATCGGCGGCAAGTTGTCAAAGCCCACCGACAAGGAAACACCACCCACTTCGGTAAACTTGACCGCATTCGAAAGCAGGTTGTTGATAATCTGGATAATACGATTCTGGTCGCCCCACAGGCAAGACGGAATATCGGGATCGCAATCAATGTGGAAGGTCAGGCCCTTCGCCTTCGCCTTCGGTTCATTTTCATTGTAGCATTCCTGCAAAACCGTAAAGACGTCGTATTCCATCGATTCAATACTCAGGCGGCCCGACTCGATTTTCGAAACATCCAGGACATCGTTCACCAACGAAATAATGCTTTGACCCGCACTCTGGATGTTATTGGAATATTCCTTCATGTTGTCATCGTGCAGTTCCTTTTGCACAATGGAATTCATACCGAGAATACCATTCACCGAAGAACGAATCTCGCGGCTCATGCTCGTAAGGAACGCCGTCTTGGAGCGGTTCACGCGAATAAGCCTCAAGTATTTTGCAAATACCGCCGTGAACAGCAATACAAACAATACATAAATCAAGAAGATAAGAATCGCATTGCGCAAGACAGCAATATTCAAGGTCTTCCAGAGAGTACGTTCTTCAACAAGGCGGACTACATACCAGTCACCCTGCACCAGCGCCGAGAATACGCGATAGTCCCTGCCTCTCAGGTTAAAGACAAACGGTTCTTCGCTGGCAAACGAAATCGCCCGGGCCAGTTTTTCCTCGTCCGTGCCCCAGAAATCAGCCGACAAGTAGTTCTTTCCATTCTGGGTAATATCCGTGTGCGAAATAACCACACCCTTCTTGTCGATAATGACCAACATGTTCGACAAGTCACTCTTCTTGACATCGGCAATTAAGTCTTTCAAGAACAGATCAACCGCAAGAACGCTTTTCTTATCGGAAAGGCGCAAACTGATGGTCACCACCTGTTCGCCACTGTGCGGATCCAGGTGAGTCGGAATCAAGGCAACCTTGTCCTTTTCCATAGGGGCATTCTGGTACCAGGGTCTAACCGAAGGTACATAACCTGCGGCAGGAGTCCAACGGCCGCCGCTCAGGAATTCATCGCGGAGCAATCCAAACATATTGCACAAGACAATATCGTTCGAATGTCTGTAATATTCCGCTTCGGAAACCAGCAGCGATTCCATCTGCGCCAACGTAGCCCCATGATCCAAACTCTTTTCTGCGATGCGAGTGGTTACGCGCAGCACCGATTCGCCGCGGGCCAAGAATCCGTTGATCGCTTCTGCATCCTTGGCATTGGACATCTTGCCCGCGAGCAAGGTTTCTTGTTTTACGGATTCCAAATAATCTTTGAATATGTACACGCCGACTGTGGCAAAGGCCAGCCCCACCACAACAAGGATTATCCCGTAAAGAACTCTTACGCGATTCTCGTTTTCTATAGTCCTAGAGAACACAATCAAAATATAAGATATTTCGGAATAAAAATTCACTATGCTATATTTCTATACATGAAGTTCGAAAAAGAAACATTAGAAGGCCTGCTCAAGAGGGCTGAATCCGAGGGAATTTTCAACAAAGCAGTCGCCGGATTCATTCTACCCGACGGTCGCCGTGAAATTTTGACGCTAAACACGCCCAAAAATACGGTTTTCGACATCGCAAGCCTCACCAAGGTGTGCCCCACCTCCACACTCGCCCTGAGTTACATTCTCGAAGGCAAGCTCTCGGTCGATACAAAGGTCATTGACTTCATTCCCGAACTCCAGACCAATTACCGCGAAGACATTCGTGTTTTCCACTTGCTGACGCACAGTCTCGATTACCGTGTGCCCATGAAGACCCTGCGCACGTTGCCCGCCGAAGGCATTTTGAACGCACTGTATACATACCAGTTTGAGAAGGCGCCCGGCGCAGATTTTAATTACGGCAACCCCGCCAGCGTACTTCTTGGAATCATATTGCAGCGCCTTATGGGCAAGGACTTGCAGCAGCAAGGCCGCGAGCGTTTCTTTATTCCGCTCGGCATGACACGCTCCGGCTGGGATCCGCTAACCCGCGACTGGAATCCGATTCCGAAAGCAGAAATCTCGCCGACCGAAATTTGCAGTTTCAGGGGCCGCGAAATCCAGGGTGAAATTCACGACGAAAGCGCCTGGGTGCTGCGAAAGCTGTTCCCCGTCGGCAGCGCCGGCATGTTCAGCTGCGTGCCCGACTTGCTGAATTTTGTACAAATGATTTTGAACGATGGTGTGATTGCGAATGGATGTGGCGGGGAATGCGCACGGGTCGCTCCGGCGGGAATTCTCAAGATGGTCAGCGAAAACGCCTTTGCGCTCGATTCGGCCAGCAAGTATTCCACCGCCAAGGACGCCTGCACCGCCCTCGGCTGGGAACTGAGCAACGCAAAATTCATGGGCACAAAAATTTCGCCGCGTACCTTCGGCAAGACGGGATTCACCGGCGCAAGCATCGTAGCCGACCCCGACAAGGGTGCTGCCGTGGTGCTGCTCAGTAACTTTACCTACCCGCACCGCGAAGCGAACGCCGACCGCATCCACGCCTTCCGCGCATCCCTTAGCGACGCCTTCTTCGGATAATTCTATATTTGGGCGCGATGAATTTCGAGCCTACAGCACTTGCACTTTACGCCGCCTATTTCGTATTAGGCGCAGTGGTAAGTCTTATCAATAGTATCGCAGGCGGCGGCTCTACCTTGAGCCTTCCTATCATGATTTTTCTCGGGATGCCCGCCACTGTTGCAAACGGTACGAATCGTATAGGACTCATTATCGGGAATTTCAGCAGCGCCTTCAACCTGGCGCGTCATGGCTACCTGAACAAGCGCATTTTCTTTCAACTGCTCACGCCCACTATCCTCGGAGCCCTTCTTGGAGCGTGTTTCCTAGTGCGTATCGGTGACAAGCTGTTCCAGGCAATTCTTGCCGTCGTCATCTGCCTTGTGGTTATCATGAGCAACCTGCGCAAGGATATTCTAGGCAAGCCTCCGGTGGCACCGCCCGAAAAACTCACCCTCAAGGGCGCACTCGGCTTTTTCGGCATTGCCGTCTACGGTTGCATCGTGCAAGTCGGTGTCGGATTCGTGCAGATTTTTGGACTCACGCGCTACACCGGACTTTCGCCAATCCAGATTAACGCCCTCAAGAATTCCCTCACCAACGTGTTCTTGGTGGTAAGTACCGTCACCCTTGGAATCAACGGCAAAATCAACTGGCCCATTGCGGTGTTGATGGCAGGTGGCGCCTGGGTTGGAGGCTATTTCGGAAGCTTTTTGCAGCGTAAAAAAGGCAACAAGTTTATTCAGCGATTCATTAGCGTCTGCAGCATCGGCATGGCTATAGCGCTCGTGGTGGACTTGATTGTGAAATAATCAACTCTTGATGTTCTTGTAATGTTCAACCAGCTGTTTTAAGTTGAACGCTTCCTTTTTTTCTTGTACGGTTTTTAAACCCGACATGATTTCGGCGAAGTAATTCGCCAATTCCGCGTCGCCGGCCAAAAAAGCTTCTTCACAATTCTTTTTTGCCACCGCCACGACTTCCGGATTAAATCCGAGTGTAACGCCAAAGCGCTTTAAAGACTCCGTCATGCTCCCGTCATTCGATTGATCAAGCTCAACATCGACCATCGTGGCATACCCCAAAATGTCGTCGACGATTTCATCTAGAACACAGCCGGAATCCGTATAATTCAACCGCGCAAAACTGCAGTATACCGCTTCCAGATACATCTTTTTGTAAAGGAAGTAATTGCGCAGGAATCTAAAACAGAGAATCAAGTCGTTTGTCCTGTAGGCGACTTTCATGGCAGCCACTGCATCTTCTACTACATTCTCCCAACGTCCTTGATCGCTATGGATTCGTGCAAGCATGAGCCTGTATTTTGCCGAAACCGGGTTCCATTTTGTCGCATTGGACATTGCCTTTTCTGCGTCAGGATAATTTGCCAGGTTCAATTCCAAAAGGCCTGCCTGCCGCCAAATAAATTCCATCGGGCAGCAGGAATGAACGTTCTTTACCAATCGACTTGACTGAGCCTCAAAATAATGCTTGTAAAGCGCACGCTCCATTCTGCTAGAAACAGAAATATATTCAACAGAACCGTCAGAAACAAACGGATGATCTTCAGCCACCTTCATCAAAGGCCTGATAATGTCCAATGCAGTCTGGTAATCCCTTTCGTTAGTTTGCACATCGAGCGATTCCTGCAAAAGGCTCATCACGCCATCTCGCCCTTCGAAAACCTGGAGCTTTTTCCCAAAGATGACCGTCCGAACACGGAACAAGGCTTCAAGCGTATTTATTCTGTCAGTAAAAAACATGTCATCCCCTTAGACTTAATCCTTAACACAGCGTACAGAATATCCCCAATGTTTCAAGCTAATGGCAACCTTGACATTTTGGGTATAATGATGAAATTCCATGACATATCCGTAATGGAGGCCTTCTTCTGTGGGACTCCAATAACTGACAAGCTTGTCTTCGGCGGTGTAACCACTTGCATTTTCCATCTGATAGCCCACAGGAATTGCATTGAATCCGTACAAATCCGTCCCATTGCTGCTGACACCATCATCCGTGTCGGACCACCCCTCTTTAGACTTCAAGGGAATTGCGCCATTTTTTGCACCACCCACAGCAGCAATCAAAGTTTCCCATTCACTATTTTCGGGTAAATGCCAACCATCAGGGCATATACCTTGTACAGGATACTTTGGAGTGCATTCGTATTTCCATCCACACTTACTATTCGCCGTATCCATCACAGCAGCCCAAGTGTAAAGGCGTCCATATTTATCGCAATTCTTAGAGTCATCATCATAGCAAACACTGCCATAGCTAACACCATCAATTTGGTAATCGTAATTCAAGTTTTCAGCCATCCACATTTGGCCTTTTATTCCTATCGTTTTATACGTCTTACCATCTCTTGCATCCTTAAACGAGCCCGTATTCAAATGATCAAAATCAAACGTCCAGCCATCTTCGGTACATTTGTAATAAGAATACTGATTTGCAAGTAAAACACTTTCATTTTTCAGATAACTGACACAACCCTTTTCCCCATCAATTTCCTCCTTTGATGCAGGGCGCAACGTATCCTTGTCAAAGACATATTTCTTCCCAGAAATGGGACCTGTCAAAATTGTACCATCCTTGTCATTTTTCGGTTTCCATTCAACAGTATCTTTTTCAATATCAGTTGCAAGGCGCCACTTGGAATCTCCCACGCAAACAAAGCGTTCTTGCGTCTTACTAGTATCCGCATATTTTGCAGCATAATACTTGGACTTGCCATTCAACACATTTTTGACAGTTCCCTTGGGAACGCTATCGCTACCGCAAACACCAAGACCATTTTCTACACTCCAATACTGATGGATGTATTTTGCAAAAGCCGCATTTGATTTCATCAATGCCACGGAATCCTTTTCATCTATTTTCTGTGCCCAATCAGCAATGGCAGCTAATGTTTTCTCATCATCCCACTTGCCGTCTTCCTTGATATCATCAGATATTTCAGTCAAAAGAACGGACAAATCTGCTTCGTTTCTATCTCCTTGCAACAACACTGATACCGCCAACAGAGCTGCATCAGCGTTCGTCTTGCCCATTACATCTAGTCTTTCAGATTTTTCGAACTCTGAAGCATCAATATAGAACTGTTTAAATATTTCGGATTGGGCGATAGTCTTCGCCGAATCAACACTCATTTTCTTTTGGGTGACCAAATAATGAACACGTTCAAATTCCAAATGCGTCAACAAATTCACATTCGCAAATTTGTCTTTGGAAACATCAATAAGACTTTTTAACTTTATTGAAGAACTCGTAACAGTCTCTGTTAATTCATTCTTATAACGGCCTTCCGCCAAAAGCATTGCATATTGGCAAATTAGATCTATATCTGAAAATTTAAAGCGACCATCATCAGACTTGATGGTGGTTTCAAAATTCCCTTTAGTCTGCTTTAAGGTTTTTCCGTCAGCCAATTCATACAGATAAACAGAAGATCCTTTCAAGAATGGACCTTTTTGAGCAACTCCTGTAAGTGAATCGATTGTCACAGCAATATCGTCAGAGGCGCCCCCGATAAAAAATGTGAGAGAATCCGAGCCGCAAACAATACGGGCATTCGTATCATCAATTTTCTTTATTGAACAACCCACTCCATCTTTTCCGTCCTTACCATCTTTTCCATCCTTGCCGTCGCGACCATTATACACAACACCGACTGAATCTGCACCACAGAGAATCTTCAAGCCGCTATTATCTTGCAAAGGTACAGCATTACAACTTTTTCCATCCTTGCCATCAGCGCCGTTCTTTCCGTCTTTACCATCAACGCCATCTTTACCATCCTTACCATCGATCCCATCTTTTCCATTCAACAGAACCGCAACGGAATCACCATCGCACAAGACCTTTATTCCAGAATCATCTGCCAAAGGTTCCATCAAACAACCTTCTGGAGTCTCATCTTCTATCGGGAAAACATCGGTAGTATTTTTAGAAGTTGAGTCACTACAAGCAAGCAAACCCAGCGATCCAAGCGAGCAGAACGCCATTATGCTTTTAAGAAAAATTTTGTACACCATCATTTTGCTCCCATTTTTAGGCGATTTACTCTTTGCTGAAATATACATTATCAGAAGATGAATCTGAGAATCCCATTTGCCGAGAAATAAATATTCCCCAAAATTCACTCAGTATCTGCATTTTCCCACCCTTTTTGACGCAAAGTACTAAAGCTTGACTAAACTCTTATAAAAAGTTATATTAATAGTTGTATTAGGATCCCCCATACGTGGGGCAAGTTAAACTCTCTGCTTGATGTCGCAGCATACACTGCAGGACCCCTATGAGGAGACAGGCCTCAGACTTTCAACGTAGAGCATCAAAGGCATAATGCTAGGAGTAAGGTATGGCTACATCGAGCATTACACATAATTTTGTGATTAGTCCTGAAGGCTCAAAGCGTTTTGCGGAGTCTTTGGAACACGCAGAAAAGCTTGCATCTATACCAAGACCCCATTTTAATGGGCGTATATTGACCGACTCGTCGGAAATCTTGGCATTTTTGTCCAAGAACCGACCCAATGGAAAATAGATACGTCACTTTTCCCATTTCAAAATATCTAAACACCTCAAATGAAACAGGAAACGATGTGCATCGGCTCATCGATTCTTTTAGATGTCCAATTAATCAAGATGTGGAAAAATTTCTTCATCATAATGCGGTAGAATTTACGCAAAAGAAGCAGTCCATCACGCACTTGATATGCAACGACAATGCTGAATTATTGGGCTATTTCACGACCGCATTGAAACCATTAACAATTCAAGCATGCAAATTTTCAAATACTGCAAAAAAGAAAATTGAACGTCTTGCAAAATACGATTCAAAAAATGATTCCTATACTGTGTGTGCTTATTTGATCGCCCAGCTTGGGAAAAATTATGGAATAGAGCCTAAAAAAAGAATCAGCGGACAAGTACTTTTGGCTCGTGCACAAGATGTCATTGAAGACTCTCAAACAAACGTAGGCGGAATTATTGAATTTTTAGAATGCGAAAACAATAAATTCCTCAAGAAGTTTTATGAAGACAACCACTTCACATACTTTGACAGCCGTTATACAGAAGGCCTAAATTCAAAACTACTTTTGCAGTATTTTAAGTTTATTTGACTTTTCCTTCCGCACTCGAGCTTTCTGCGTTTCAAGCGTTTCGCCGAGACCTTCAATCAACTGCGCCGCCAAGGCGTCATCCCCTGCGGCGAGTAGCTCTTTTTGCGGGCGGGGGAGTTTCTTGATGCGCGCCTCCAGACGCAGCGCCTCTTCGTGGGAGGAAAGCTCGAATTTTCGCAGAATGCACTGCGGCGGGAATGCCTTGGTAAACTTCGCTCCCTTGCCGGATTTATGTTGTTCAAAACGAGCTTCTACATCCACAGCATACCCCGTATAAATGCGGTTGCCCGCACAACGGAGCATGTACACGAAGTGCGACATTACGATTCTTCGTGATGCGCCTTCGACACGAGGTTCATGTAGATGGTGCCAAGGATTGCGGCACAGAAGCTACCCAAGAGAATACCGAGCTTCGCGGAATCCTGACGGTCGCCCACCTCGAAAGCGAGGTTAGCTACAAACAAGGCCATGGTAAAGCCGATACCGGCAAGCATACCGCCGCCCCACAAAATCTTCCAGCTGTAGCTCGGCTTCACCGACACGCCAATCTTTACGGCAAGCAGGCTGAACAGGAAAATGCCTATCGGCTTACCCAGAATCAAGGCCAAGGCCACCGCACCCATCACAGGCACTTCCACGCCGCCCAGCTTGATTTCGACACCCGCGTTGCTGAGCGCGAACAGCGGCATGATAAAGAAATTCACCCACGGAACGAGCGGCTTGAAGAAGCGTTCCTGCATCGAAATACTTTCGCGGGCACCGCGCTTCAAAAGCGTAAACACTTCGTACTGTTCGTTGCGGTCCTTGGCTTCGCCCGAAAGAGCTCCACCCACGCTGCCGGCGAAATGGGCAAGTTTACCCTTCGCAAGCACAGGCTTTGCCGGCACCGAGAGTCCAAGCAGCACGCCCGCGATAGTCGGGTGCACGCCACTCTTCACAAAGAACGCCCACACCGCAATGCCAATCACGCCATGCAACAGCAAGTTGCGCACGCCAATTCTAAACATCACGTTGATCAAGGCGAGCAAGGCAAAACCCGTACCGAGCGCAATAAAGTTCACGCCATCGCCGCTCGGGTAACCGATCGCAATCACTAGGATGGCGCCGATATCGTCGGCGATAGCCAGAGTCAAAATCATCACACGCAGGGCATGCGGCACCTTTTTGCCAAGGATAGCCATGCAGCCCACCACAAAAGCAATATCAGTCGCTGTCGGAACACCCCAACCGTGGGCCGCACTATTGGCGCCATGCGGGCAAAGCAGCAAGTAAATCAAGGCCGGGAACAACATGCCGCCAGCCGCCGCGATAATCGGCAGGCTCGCCGCCTTCGGGTTCCTGAGTTCGCCATAGGTCATTTCGCCCTTGACTTCAAGCCCGATATTGAAGAAGAAAATCGTCATCATGGCGTCGTTAATGAGCCAATGCAAATCGGCCGAACCGACCCAACTGCCAATCGTCAAGGCAAACGGCATGTGCCAAACATGATGGTAAGATTCAGGACTGACATTCGCCCAGATCAGGGCCGCAATCGTCATGATAATCAAAACGATGCCACCGGTCGTTTCCACCTTCATCAACCGTTCCATCGGCGTGATGATTTTGCGGATGGGGGTTTCCGGGAACAAATCTTCAATCTTGTCGCTGCTCGTTACTTTTGCCGACATAGCTACCTGTAATTAGGGTTGAGTGATTCAGCCTTTCGCCTAACAAAATAATCATTTTTTTTGCGGGCGGCCGCCCCAAGTTGCTTATTTTTCCGTTTTTTATATATGTGATTCGCCCCAAAAGACACTTGTACAGGCCAAACAGCTCTGAAAACCGATTTTAGCCTGTACAAAGCCCCCGAAAAAGCATTGTGTTTGTCTCTAAAACAGCCTCTGTACAGGCTAGATGTACAAAGACACCTCGCTTAGCCTGTACCACGCCGCAAAAAATCACAATTTTTTCTTCAAAAGTGCACTTTGGTACAGGCTAAACCGATAAAAGTACCACATTTGGCCTGTACAACATCAAAAAAATCAGATTTTTTTTCTTAAAAATCGGCTTGCGTACAGGCCAATTATCAAAGTCACCCACGCCTAGCCCGTACATACCGATGTTTCGAGGTTGCAACAACTTCATTCCCTGCTCATTGGCGACTTTTTCTTTCGCACTTTTGTATATTCTTAGCGTAAAAAAGAGACTTTGAAATGCTAGATAAAGAAGTTTTAAAGACCGTGAGCCGCATTGAACTTAGCGTTCGCGGCACGCTCGACACCGTGATGACCGGTGCCTACCACAGTTCCTTCAAGGGGAACGGTATGGAATTCAGCGAGGTTCGCGAATACATGCCGGGCGACGACGTGCGTACCATTGACTGGAACGTGACGGCGCGTACCGGCACGCCGTACGTGAAAAAGTTTATCGAAGAGCGCGAGATGACCATGCTTTTGATGGTCGACGCTTCCAGCAGCTCGGAATTCGGTTCGGGCAAGCAGATGAAGGGCGAAGTCATGGCGACGCTCACCGCACTCCTCGCGTTTGCCGCCATCAAGAACAACGATAAGGTCGGCTTGCTGATTTACACCGACCAGGTCGAACTGTTCATCCCGCCGGAGAAGGGCCGCAAGCACGTGCTGCGGCTCATCCGCGAAATCCTTTACTTCAAGCCGCAGCACCACGGCACGAACACGCAGGTGGCCCTTGAGTATGCAGGCAAGATTTTGAATCGTCGTGCCGTCGTCGTGGTGATGAGCGACTTCCTGGACGAAGGTTTCGAGAACGCGTTCAAGATTCTCCGTAAGCGCCACGACGTGCTTGCGGTCTCCGTCGTAGACCCGCGCGAAATGGAACTCCCGCCCGCGGGCCTCGTAGAACTAGAAGATCCCGAAACCGGAGAAACACTCCTCATTGATACCGGCGATGCGACTTTCCGCGAAGCGTTCGCCCGCGAGGCAAAGCGCCAGGGCAAGGCGACCAAGGAGCTGTTCCAGCGCATGTCCATCGACTTCGTACGCATCGAGACTCACGACGACTTCAAGGAAACCGTCGCCCCGCTTATCGAGCATTTTAGGCGCCGCGCCCGCGCTGCGAGAATGTAACGCGCCAAAAATTGCAAATTAAAAAGGTGGTTTTAAACCACCTTTTCTGTTAATTCCCGAATTTTGTTTTTTACGAATTCCAAATCGCTGTTCGTGAGAATAGGAATCAGCGCGTTGATTTCTTCGACGGGCTTATCCCACCACTTGAATTTCAAAAGGAGCGAAGTCAGTTCGCCGTCAAAGCGATAGCGGATTGTTTCAGCAGGATTCCCGACCACGACCGCGTAGGGTTCCACGTTGCTGCCGACGACGCTGTTTGCACCAATGATGGCACCGTCGCCAATATGCACGCCAGGCAAAATAGTCGCGTTCTGCCCAATCCACACATCGTTCCCGATAACGGTATCGCCCTTGAACGGCATATCGCTTGCAGCAGGTGGCTTCATGTCCCAGCCTTCAAGCGTATAGAACGGGAAAGTTGAAACGGCATTCATCTGGTGGTTCGCGCCATTCATCACAAATTCCACGCCAGCTGCAATTTGGCAGAACTTCCCGATGATGAGCTTGTCGCCGATAAAGTCGTAATGGTGCGTCACATGGCTTTCAAATTCCGAGTCAGCGATGTAGGTAAAATCCCCGACGATGATGTTCGGATTCTTGATGGTCGGCTTGACGTAGATTTCCTTGTCGTAGCCAGCGATGGGATGAATCGTATTTGGATTGGGGATTTGGGCGCTCATGTTTTAAATATATATCAAACTGTCGCGGGGCGGTAGCCGAGCAACTTCATGCTGTAAAGAGCCGTACCTTTGCTGATGCTGCGGACGCCTGTCGCATAACCGAAAATCTTACGCAGCGGGACTTCGGCCTTCAAAAAATGGGTCTTGCCGTCGCCACCGATTTCTTTCACCTTGCCATCGCGAGACTGGATATCGCCCGTCACAAGGCCTGCAAAATTCACAGGGCATTCCAGCGACAGCTCCATGACAGGTTCGTACAATTGAACATCGGCAGGCTTAATCAGCTTGGTCACGGCATCGGCGCACGCCTTCTTGATCATCGGCGGCAGAGCGCCTTCGGTCCATGTGAACTCGCGGACTTCAAAGCACACACCCACAAGCGGGCCCTTACCCAAAATTCCCACTTCGGTTGATTCCAGGAGAGCCGAACGCACGCCTGCCAGAATCTCGCGGGGAGCATTTTCCAGAAATTCTGCGGCGAGGCGAATATCGTGCGCATCGCCATCGAGCGGTGTCGCCGAAAGCTTTATCGAAATCTTGTGCGGGCCAAGCTGGAACGTATTCTCGACAGGGCCCACATTGCGGCAGAGGCGTTCCTGCCAACGGACTTCAGGTGATCCTGCCTTGACTTCGCAGCCGAATTCACGCTTGAGTCGGGCAAGCAATACGTCGAGTTGCACTTCGCCCACCGTATGCAAATACCAGAATCCGCCATCGTCTTTTTGCACGCGGAAGCTGGGGTCCATGCGAGCCAAAACATTCAGGCTCTTTTCAACATGATGGTAATCTTCAGCACCCAAGCATTCCACGCGAGTCTGCAAGAGCGGCTGGTACTTATCGCGGATAGAGGAATGAGCGCGCTCCCCTTGGTCGCTTTGAGGTATGGGGTCGCTCCGCCCTTCGGGCGTCACTTTGAGAATTTCACCCAGTTCCGTTTCGAACGGGGTGCGCATCGCGTAAATATCGCCCGAACGGATTTCGTCAACAGGCTGTAACAAGTTCGCCTTCAGGCGAGAAAATTCAAAACCCGCGGGCCATTCCTTGCGCTCCATGTTCGTATGACTGCGGAACAGTGAAATCTCGCCCACGCCCTTAAAGTGGCGCAAGCGAATCACCTGTCCTAATTCATTGTCTGCAAATTCAGGTACGTCAGGCAAGAAGAATGTCAGTGCCGTTGTCAGGCTGCGCACGCCAAAACCTTCAATAGCCGAACCTGCATAGCAAAGCGCGTAATCATTGCTCTTTGCCAGTTCCTTGAGCCCGCGCAAAAGCGTCTTGGGCGAAACCGGTTTTCCTTCGAGCGCAAGTTGCAATACTTCGTCGTCAAAATTGCTCGCGAATTCCACCGCCTCGGCGTAATGCTTCTTGATTTTCTCGGTAGAATCGCTCACCTCGCCTGCTTGCGGCCAGGAATCATCCACAATTTCTTCGCCTGTATCCGAATGAATCAGGCGGCTCTTGCTCAGCACATCGAGTACGCCCGACATGCGTCCGCCCTTGTATTCCGGGAGCGTCATGAGCACCGGGCGCACGCCCAGAACTTCTTCAATATTAATTAGCGTTTCGTCAAGCGAATAGTCGGGATTGTCGAGCTTATTGACAAATAGAATCGTCCGCACGCCCGCTTCGCGCAGTTTACGGAAGGCAGCCACCGTCTGCGTTTCCACTCCGCTCGCAGCGCTCACCACAAGTACAGCGCCCTCGACGGCTGTAAGCGCCGTGTCGACTTCGGCGCCAAAATCCACATGCCCTGGCGTATCGATAAAATTGAACCAAGTGTTCTTCCATTCAAAATGCGCCACGCCGCTCTCGATGGTAATGCCGCGCTCTTTTTCTTCGGGCATGTAGTCCATGGTGGCAAGGCCTTCTTCCACCTTGCCCGGCCGGCGAACCTCGCCCGCCGCAAAAAGAATACGCTCCGAAAGAGTCGTCTTTCCGGCATCTACGTGGGCAAGGATTGCAATGTTGCGAACAGGCTGTGACATGATACCACTAATTTAAAAATTCTCGTCTAGCGTGAGTTCGTTCGCGACCGCCTCAAGCTTGCGTTCGGCCGTCGCGTCAAGCGCCTCGGCATGCCCGCGCAACGCCGCAAATGGGTGGAAAATCTTTGCGCGGTCTTCCACTTTCATGCGCGGATGCTTCATCATGAAATTCCAGTCGTTCCGCGGATACGGCAAATCGATGATGTCTTTGTAATTATCAATCATAAAAGGCGGTGAGCTCGCGCCGTTGGCGCTTTGAGGTATGAGGAGCGAGGTATTAAAAGTTAAAAATTTTTCATTATCCACAAACCTCAAGCCTCAAAGCGACCCTGCAAGGGGAGCGACCTCACACCCCTAGGCACGGTGTCCTCCGATTTGTCCGTTGCGTTCGATGGTAGTAGCACCTTCTTGCAAGTCCATTCCTTTTACAATCGCGTTCTTGCCAAAACGTTTCTTGATTAAAAGTTCCGCCTTCAGGCGCTTCTTTTCTTTTTCCTGCTTTTGCACGTCAGTGAACAAGTCGTACTGTTCATGGCTCGCATCCACGATGTCGGCGGCCACCAAGTTCAAGCGGCGCACTGTCAATTTCGGATCCACGATGCGGTCGAAAAGCTTCATGACCGCATCGGCCATCACCGATTGTGAGCTGGTATAATAACCGATACTTGCCGTGCCATGAGCGGGCTTTGGAATCGTGCGCCCGTAAAAATCCGTCACGGTCACGCCGTGGTAAATCCCCTTGTCTACGTTTTCGCGGTCGTAGCCCACCGTGAGTACCATCGCGTTTGTCACAAGGTCGTGCGCAATCAAAGTCATCGAAACCGTATCGACCATTTCGCGTACCACAAGACGCGCCTTGTCGAACGGATACGGATCCTGCAGCACCTGGCCTTCGCCCGTGCTCCTGTTCCGCGGCTTCGACTTCTTGATGTCCGCAATCGTGCAAGGCTCATAACCCCAAGCATGGTCAATCAAAATCTCCGCATTCACGCCGAAAAGCTTGTACAGCGCTTCGGGATTTTTCACACTCACGCGGGCAATGTCACCCATCGTGTAAATGCCGCGCCCCGCATTCAGCCTGCAATTTTCC
Source organism: Fibrobacter sp. UWB1 (assembly GCF_002210325.1). Lineage (NCBI taxonomy): Bacteria > Pseudomonadati > Fibrobacterota > Fibrobacteria > Fibrobacterales > Fibrobacteraceae > Fibrobacter > Fibrobacter sp. UWB1. The sequence goes on along the minus strand of NZ_MWQL01000015.1, from coordinate 36,383 downwards.
AGGCGCTCTGCAATCCCGCGGCCCACCTGCCAAAAACTCGTGAGCGGCCTGTGCGCCCAAAGTTGCTTGCGGTAACTCATTTCGTCAAGTTCTGCAATGCGCACGCCGTCGGCATCCGCATCCACATGCTTCGCCATCACATCCATCGCGATCTTGCAAAGGTACAAGTTCGTGCCAATTCCACCCGTTGCCGTTATTCCCGTAGTCGCAAAAACATCCTGGATAATCGTCTTCACCAATTCCCGTGCAGTCTTCTTGTACAACTTCAGGTATTTCGTCAAGTCCAGAAAACATTCGTCGATGGAATACGCGTGAATATCTTCGGCGCTCACATACTTCAAGTAAACATTGTACACCTTCGTGGAATACTCCACGTACTTTGCCATCTGCGGCTTTGCGATGGTAAATTCAATCTTTTCGCCTGTACGACGCAGCACCTCGCGCACCTTCTGGTTCACCTCGAAAAGTCGCGCACGCCCCGGAATTCCGTAAGCCTTGAGCGCAGGCGTCACCGCTAAGCAAATCGTCTTCTCGGTACGGCTTTCGTCGGCCACTACAAGTTTCGCTTTAAGCGGATCAAGGCCCCGAAGGATACATTCCACCGAGGCAAAGAACGACTTTAAGTCAATGGCCGCGTAAGTTCGAGATTCGCGAGGCTGATTCATGAAGCCTCACGGTCTTATCTGTATTTTAATTCAGGGTGTTCGATGTAAAAAGACTTCTTGTCGACATACATTCGTTCGTCTGCAATATGCATTGCTCTGCGAACATCAGGTTCACCACAACATACGCCAATAGAGAAATACACGTTTTCGGACAGTTTTGCCATCGTGCGTATTTTGGCAATGCGGGTATTCAATTCGTCTTCCGAGATGCCCGAGACAAGTACCATAAATTCATCGCCACCGGCGCGATACACGTCTTCTTCCGGGAAAACGTATTGCAGAATTTCTGCCGCCGAGCGCAACACTTTATCGCCAGAGAGATGTCCCTGTTCGTCGTTTGTGTACTTGAGTCCGTTTAAGTCGGCAAATATAACGGCCTTGGGAGTCGGCTTGCGCCCCGCCACAATTTGGTCAATGCGGTTGTTCATTACATTACGATTTTTCACGCCAGTAAGCGAATCGATCGTACTTAGCGTTTGAAGCTTGTTCAAAAGCAAGTAACTCGAAATTTCAGATGCGATAAGGAACGTTGTAACTTCAAGCGTTTCCTTGATAATCAGCGTATTGTCGACATTAAAATTAACCGTCCACAAGTAGCCAAGCAATTCACCGCCATGACGCAACGGGAAAAGCATAATCGTCTTTACGCCGGAAAGGTCAAGCATCGAGCCCCAAATCGGGTTCGTCAAGCGCAGCTTTTCCATATCGCGTTCGTCTTTCACAATAATGCATGTACTGCCGGCAAGCGTTTCCGGCCATGTTTCTGCAATCGCGTAAAAGCCTTCAACATATCGAGACATCGGCTGTACTTTCAGACCTTCTCGAGTCGATTCTGCAAAAATGGAGCACTCGCGATTTTCAGCATCGGTGAGCAAAATGCAGCATTGATCGGATTCGCAAGATTGACGGATATCCTCGACCACTTCCTGGAAAGTCTGCTTGACATTTTCTGCACCGCGCAGCTTGATACAAGCCTTGAGAACGTTCGAGGCGGTGTCTCCGGAAAGGTCTGCCATGGCCGAAGAATCAGCCTTGGGTGCGACATCGTAACAGTAAACGCAGTAACCGACGTCTTCGCGGTCGGAATCCAGCGGCATCAAGAACATGTTCAGCCAGAGGCCCATCATGTACAGGTTCACATAAGCATGGAGAGGCTTGCCCGACTGCACGCAGCGGAAACAGTGGTCTTCGAAGTTCTGGTTTTTCGGGAAGCAAAACTCATACGGACAATCCGGCACAAACGGGCGCCCCTGAGTTGACTCCATTTCTTCGCAATGAGCCTTGTTCCCAGCCACAACGCGGATATTCCCATAAGATCCATCCGGGTACAGTTCCACGGACATCACGCAGGCATTCGCCTTATAATGCGATAGAATCTTATCAAAATCCATACAAGTTTGCCCTCCCACGGCATTATGCATTTTTCTACAATCAATTTAAAAAGATTTTGAGTAAATATATCGTCATCCGTTCATTATGCCTGAAATATCATATACATACGTCTTAATTGCGATGCTCGTACAAATACAGATTCGCTTCGGGCTCTGCTAAGTCAGAGCCTTTTATTTTCCACTCGTCATCGGTTCCGGTGCGGTACTTGACCACGACACGATAGCGGTTGTCCGTTTGCAGCACGCTTTGTGGAACCGTCCAGAAGTTTTCGGTGCCCACGACCATTTCGAGTTCATGAACATCGCGAGTATCTACGCCGTAAATCGTAATGGATTTGACCATGTCTTTCGGGTTGCGCACATGGATAATGCTCCAGAATTCGCTGGCACCTTCCTTGACCCAGATAGAGGTGGAGTCGCCCCACACGCCCTCTACACCTTCGCAACTCACAAATTCCCATTCGCCGGAATAACGGCCAACGTTAATCCCCATAATATCAGAGGCCGGAGCACCGCCCAAGTCTACTCCGCAATTTGCATCGGGACAACGGTCGGTAATGCGCACCGTGACTTCTTTCCAGCCATCAGGTGTTCTCGCCTTCACATGCACGCAGCCACCGCAAGCGGCGCCACCATTCCACGGACCCTTTTCATCTCCGGGAGAAACGTTCACGTGAATCGCCGCGTAATACTGGATATTAGTTTGTCCGTAGTTGCAAGCGCCACCCAGGCTCGTTTCTTTTGCCGTGATGCTCCCGTAAGTCGTCACGGAACCCTTGCCGCCCTTCTCGGTGAGTTCAGGGTCTGCAGCGGTAAAGCTATCGCAATTCGTGCACTTGCCGTCATCGGGGGTGCTATTGCCAGAAGACGCGGGCGCCAAACTCGACGAAGAAACCTCCGACACAACGGATGAAGACGACACCGAAGTCGATTCAGAAGATTTCGCGACATTCTCCGAAGAATTCGGCTCTGCACTTGACGAAGAAGGCTTTGATTCAGAAGATGCTTTTTCCGAACTCGAAGACTTGTCTCCAGCAGAATGATCCGCCGAAGAACTGGACAAGAGCGAGCTTTCGCTCGAAGGCGTATCGGCGGCATTTGCCGACGAAGAATCGTCACCGCAGGCGACAATGCCCGCACTCACCAAAGCGCTAAAATAAAAAACAAGGGCAAGATTTCTCATACAATCCAATATAAAAAAGGAAGCCCCGGCACTGCGGCCGGGGTAACAAATGAGTGCCTTACCAGTCGTTGCGCTCTTCCGGCGCAAAACTTGGCGGCTCGGCCATAGAAAAATGCAAGCATTTTTCTGCGGCGCTCGCCTTACCAGTCTTTGGCAGGTCTTGCTTGGCCGCGGATAGGTTTCCAGGGCTTGCGTTCGCCGTTCTGCTCGTCGAAATCCTTCAACAGCTGTGCCGCTTCTTCAGGGCTCATTTCACCCATCTGCATCGGCTGTTCCTGCGGTTCTTCGCCACCATTGCTGTCGCTGGATTCGCCTTCGGGTTGCTGTTCAGGCTGCTGCTCGGGCTGTTGGCCGGCACCGCCTTCGTTGCTGTCGGAACTTTCGGACTTCGAATCGCTGGATTGACCATTTTGACCATTCTGCTGGTCTTGATTCTGGTCAGATTCAGAACTGCTGGACTGCCCGTCACCATTCTGATTCTGGTCTTGGTTTTGCTGGTCCTTATTCTGGTCCTGCTGATTTTCGTCCTTGTTCTGGTCCTGATTCTGATCTTGGTTATTATCCTGGTTCTTGTCGTTTTTCTTGTTTTCGTTCTTCTGCTCGTCCTTGGCCTCGTGAATACGGTCCAGGAGCATTTGCAGTTTTTGGTCGTTCGGATAATATTGCAGGCCTTCGTTACAAGTAATTTCTGCCGAGGGCAAGCGGTTTTCAATATACTGGAACGCCGCATCGCTGTAGTAGGCGCTTGCCGACTTCGGCGCCGCAAACGCCGCCACTGCAAGGAAAAATACAACTGCACAAATCTGAATAGCTCGCACCTCGAAGCGACCGAAGGGAGCGTGCCCATAGCTCATAGCCATTAGATTACCTCCAGGTCGTTGTCGGTGTTACTGGCGTCAATCTTCGCCTTGGGCTTGCGGCCGGCCTTGATTTCGATGACGTCGTCAATGCGCTGTACGTGTCCGCTGAGCTGGCCGGCGGTCTCGTCTTCGGCAATCAGATTCTCGAGCATTTCCTTTGCTTCGGCGTACTTGCCGTCTTTGCAAAGCTGCAAGGCTCGCGCCAGAACTTCCTTGGCCTTGTCGCTCAAAGGCGGCTGCTTCTGGTCGTTATTCTGGTCTTGGTTCTGGTCCTGATTCTGCTTTTGCTTGTCGAGTTCTTCTTTCAGTTTGCGCTGAACGATTTCCACGTTCTTTTTCGCATTTTCAAAAGTGTTGTCGAGGTCAATGGCCTTCTTCAAGTAAGCGACCGATTCGCGCCATGCGGCAATGCGTTCGCTACCTTCGGCCGCTTTTTCGCCCATGCGGAAATGCGTATTCGCCAAATTGTAGGCAGCCTTCGCCGCCATCTTTTGGTCGGGCATGCGCACGGCGCTCTCAAGCTCTTTCTTGGCTTCGTCATAGTTGCCGAGCTTGTACTGGCAAGTTCCGATATTGTAGAACAAAAGCGGGTTTGCAGGCTCCGATTCACGGGCCTTCATGTACTTTTCGAGCGCACCGGCGTAGTCGCCGTTCTTAAACAATTTATTGCCGTCATTAATGGGGCGCGCCCACAGCCCGGCAGCAAGTAAACACATCAAAAAAACAAGTAATCGCATTCTAATACCTTCGACTAAGAATATACAAAAATGCCTAGCGCACGGCCAGACATTCTCTTAGGTAAAGATATGGCTTGACTTTATTAATCTACATGCACCACCGGGTTCACCCAGTCAATGTGGTCAAAATTCTTGGAGCCCAGTTCATCGGTTTCAAGAGAAATTTTTTTACCACCGCGAATGTCCAAGTCGGCAGTTGCCGTCTGGCGGCCCTCCATACGTCCACTGCGCCAAATTTCCTTGTCGTCAATGCGTACAATAAACTCTACCACACCATTGCCCGATTCGTCATCAACGCCACAAGTCACGGTAAAGCGAGAAGCGTTTTCCGGAAGCGCATAAACATGTTTCGACGGCGCATGCGATCCGATTCCGTTCAGGTAAAGCGTTCCGTTCAAATGCAATGGATTATTGTCGACCGTTTTGCCAATATTCGTATTGCCGTAGCCTTGAGACTGGTGTAGCAATTTCAAGTCATAAACAAAACTTTCGCCCTTCTTGAGGTGGTAAGCAGTCTTTGCCTGCTGCAAATAGCTGCCGCCTACATCTACCAAGTAAATCAAGGCAAACAATGCATACGGCACAAGTGCGGGCAACTTCACCTTGCCGCAAACTCGCAAAGCCTTGTCGAGCCCGGCCGGCGCAAACGTATGCACCATGTAGGCAAGCATTACCACGATTCCCGCCATGGCAATCCAGAACCAAAGCGCGCTTCCGCGAATGGATGTCATCATCGAAATGTTCAAGAAGGCGACCATCGAAAGGAGTACCGCCCAAATCACCACCGGGCGATTCTTGCAGGCGACACCCGCAATGGCAACGACAGCGGCGGCAAGCACATAACGTTCGTGCATGCAAGGCAAAATCATAAAGAAGGCTAACGCATTCAATGCCGCCAAGGTCATCACGCGCGATACCGGCAAGCGCTTGAAGAAGGTCAATGCCATTACCGCGACCGAAACAACCACAAAGAAAATCTTCCCCAAGAGCCCCGGATTCATGAACGAGGGTGCCCATTCAAAAATCGGCCTCGATTGCGGCGTCATGTTCCCCGAGAATACCATCCACAAGTTACCCGCATTCATCGATGCATAAGGATATTCGTCAATCGTACTCAGGTAAGCCTGGGTAAATTCCTTGCTAAAATTCCCCGCGATAATAAACGGCAAGAACACCAGCAGGAACACGCCCGCCATCGAGAGAAGTCCTTGCCACATCACCTTGCGGTAACGCAAAGAAAGTGCGCCGAACACCGGCAAGAACATAATCATCTGGAACTTTGTCAAAAGTCCGAGCATAAAAAGAGCCATACCCAAGCCATAAGTTTTAGGCTTGCTGGCATACCAAAGGCCCCACACGCAGAACGTCACCGGCAATACGTCGACCTGTCCCCAAATGGGGCCGTCCAAGTAAAACGCCGGGTTTGCCACCACCAGGAGCATCACGATGGTTTTGACTTCGGGAAGCCAGCTCTTTTTATGAATGCGAAGCCACACAAAATGAGCAAGCGAAATATGCGCAAGAATCACCGGGAAAAGGCAGAACTGCTTGAGTTCGTATTCCAAATCCATATTGAGGCCGGTCACCTGATAAATGGCGCCAACCACGCGAAGCCACAACACATAAAGCGGCGGGTAGTTGCCGGTAAAGTTCCCGACACCCTGCTGCAAGTCAGTCACCCAATGGCGCCAGAACGTCAAATCCGACGCGAACCCGATTCCGTGCAGCATCACGAAATTGAGCAGAATAACCAACAGTCCCCAAAGGGCAAAAGAATCCTGCTTAAAACAACCCTTGACTTTTTCAAGAATAGCCGGCACAAGATTTTTCAATGTAAACTTTATCGGTAAACGCATGAGGGTAAATATAATTATTTGAGGCTATTTCCAAAATGCAAAAAGCAGACTTGTCATTTTTTCGTGATCTGCAACGCTTGTCATTTCGCGAATGCTGTGCATGCTGAGCATGGGCTCGCCAATGTCTACCGTCGGGATCCCGAGCGAGGCCGAAATGGCGGGGCCAACCGTCGAGCCGCAGGGCATGTCGTTACGCATCACGAAAGTCTGGCACGGGACATTATTTTGTTCACAAAGCAGCTTGAAACGGGCGTTCGAAAACACGTCACTGGCATAGCGCTTTTGAGAATTCATCTTCAGTACCACGCCTCCACCCAGAACGGGAGCGTGGTTGGGTTCATGCTTTTGCACAAAGTTCGGGTGTTCGGCATGTGCCATGTCAATAGAAAGGGCGAAACTAGACGAAAGAACGCTCGCAAGCTCGCTACAGACGAGAGACGAAAGTGACTTGTCATTCTGAGCGGAGCGTAGCGAAGTCGAAGAATCTAGAGCAGCAGACATAGCAACGTTTTCTAGTACGCTCTTCAAGAAATTTCCGGCGGCGCCTTCGCGGGTCTCGGAACCGACCTCTTCGTTATTGAAGAATGCTGCTACCTGAAAATCCTTTTCCAACGCGCCTGCCGCAGCAAAAGCCTCGGCAATGGCGTGGCAACTGCTCAAGTTATCAAGGCGACCCGAATAAATCCATTCGTTTTCAAAACCGCCAAACTGCGCCGGCTGCGCATCAAAGAGCTGCACGTCAAAATCAAGTAGCTTCGCCCCCGCAGGGAGTTCCGCCTGCAGGGCTTCCACAAAGCGTTCCTTGCCGCCCACGGCCGTCCACAATGCATTCAAATCGGTCTGCGGGTTCACCTTAAGGCCGTCCTGGTTCACGCCACGGTTCAGGTGGACCGCCAGTTGCGGAATGCGGAACAACTTATCGCCGCGAATCAGCTTGGTCTCTAACTTTCCATCCAGTTCATAGGCCAGCAATCCGGCGTAGCCCAAGTCGCGGTCCAGCCAACTCGTAAAAAGCGGGCTTCCGTAAATCTCGGGGTGCAAAGTGCGCACACCTGCCGCTGCAGCATCCGGATTCGGCGTAATTTTCAACGTCGGAAAATCCGTATGCGCAAGGGCAATCCTAAACTGGGAGTCCGAACAAATTTGTTTTGGCACCCGCACCGCTATCAAGGCGCCACCGCGCTCAAAAAAACGGGCGTTTTTTCCACATTTTGCGTCAAAAAGGGCCTTTAAGGCCTCAACCGTATGGTACGGAGTCACCGATTTGTTCAAAAATTCAAAGTATTCCATACCCTAAAAATAGATATTACAATGATTTACAACTATTTCGCATACTTTTTTTTACCTAATGAATTTATTGACAAGTCTTTAATCTATATTCTTGACATGTCTTTTACAAAACCTCACGTTAACTGGATGGAAATTTCCGGCCTCCTGGTCGGTATCTTCTCTGCCGTCGCTGTGATGGTTTTTGGTATCGTGCTTTATGCAAAGCTTTTCTCCTCCGGCATGATCGGTGTGGAAGAATATCACCTGCATAGCCGCTTCGAAAAGGCATTCGGCATTCGCCCGGGCACCCAAGTCCTGATTAGCGGCGTAAAGGTGGGCCGCGTAGACAGTATGTCTGTCGAAGGCGATGGCGTCAAAATTCAGTTTATTATCGAGAAAAAGTTTCAGAACCTGATTACGGATAGCGCCAAGGTGTTCGCCATGCGCGACCAAAACATGATTGCGGCACGCGTTATCAACATCGACATTCGCCGTGGCAAGGGCTCCGTATTGGAAGATAACGGTTTCTTGCCGCCAGGAGAATCCCAGGATATCGAAACCGTCTTGGAAAGGGTCGACATGGTTCTGGGCCGCGTAAACGGATTGATCGATGCCGCCGACACCATTCTCGGTATGGCCAAGGATACGGGTACAACCATTGGTGCTCTGTTTGGTTCCAGACTTTTGTATGACAACTTGAACCGCCAGCTTATGCGTCTCGACGACATTACCTATCAAGGCACAAAAGTTTTGCACCAGGCTTCCGGTTTGTTCGATACTATCCAATATCACGTTCCGGTCTTGCTTGAAAAGGTGGATACCATTGCAACGACTGTCTCTGAAATGATGGTTGAGGTCAGGCCCTTGCCACAAAAGGTGGACAACGTGATGGGCCGCGTCGATGGCTTGATGGGTCAGGTGGACAAAACCTTCGGCCGCGTCGACGGTCTCCTGAACGAGGTAAGCCTCGTTACCTCTGGACTTTCAGACTTTATGGAAGCGACGGAGCAGACACTCCAGAATGCAGACGACTTGATGGCAGGCATTTCGAACATGTGGATCGTGAAGCGTTCCATGCCTAACCAAGATTCCGTGCCCTTTATGGTGGAGACGTTATGGTAAAGTTTAAAACTGCCATTATCGCACTCCTTGCCGCGGGCTCCATTGCAAGTGCTTCCGATTCGGGCGTTTACTCGTTCCGTGCCCAAAGATCTTTAGACAAGGGTAAATTCGCAAAGGGCTACAACCAGCTCGAACGAGCCCTGCTTGCAAGCCGCAAAGAAGCAGACTTGCTTTCGGAAGGCCGCGTACTTATCGCCATGGCGCAAATCCGTACCATGAGCCTCGACCTGGATTTTGCAGACTCGTTGCTCTCGGTCGTCCGCAAAGAAGTTTTGGACCAAGGTACGCTCTTGCAATACACGAAGGTGAAAATCAGCCTTTTGAATGCCCAAGAAAAATACAGGGAAGCGACAAAGATCTGCAGCGCCTACGACGAAAAAGCTTTAAAGAAAAATGAAGAAACCGCACAGGCTGCCTTCTACGGAGAATGCGCCATTGCCTATGCGGCTGTTCGCAGCGACCGCGCTCCCGACGCCTTAAAGATGACCGGCAAGCGTTCCGACAAGAAGGGCGGCTTTTACGCCTTCATCGCCGCCCGCATGGCAGACCTTTCCGGCAGCGGCGAAGCCGATTCCCTTTACCGCGTTGCCGAAGAAAACGCAATCAAGGCAAACAAGCCCTACAACACGGCAACCATTCTTTATTACCGCTCTAAATTGAAAAGCACTCCTAAAAACGAAGCAACAGACTTGAAAGCCCGCTGCAAGAACGCTTTTGAATTGATGGGACTTCCGAACAACGCCAAGCGCTGCGGGGAATAGCTTTAAAATTCGGAATTCGGAGTTCAGAATTCAGAGTTAAAATTCGGATTTCGGAATTCGGAATTTAAATCTCTTGGAAGTAATTTATACTCCCTCATTCCGAATCTTTTTGCCTTAGTTTTCTGCCTTCGGCTCTACAGCGGCAGTCGTATCTTTTGTCGCCGTAGAATCAGCAGCGGCTTCTTTCGCCTTAGCTTCTGCGAGCTCGTCGTCACGAATCTTCTTCATGGCAAGGAGTTCACGGTAAACGATTGCCGGGTGGATCTTGCCATCGGCCATGCCATCGACGAGATACTTTACCTTCTGGTAATGCTCGTCCTTTTCCACATCGTTAATCAAGCCCTTATAGCCGATCAACCTTAAAATCTTTGAATAGAAACTCGCGCGGAATTTCTTGAAGCGCGGCTGCATCACGTCGTTCAACACCGTTTCGAGCGCAGTTTCCGTCTGCATTTCGTCAATTTCAAAACTGCGGTAAATCGTGCGAATATGGTCGGGAATGGTCGTGTCCGGGCTATCGAAATACTTACGCATCACGTTAGCGGCCTCAGTCCTGTTCGGGTAAGGTCCGCGAGCCAGGCGAAGCGCATAGTAAAGCGACAGGCGCCAGTTCTCGGGATACACGCGGCTTGCGCGGCGGAGTACCGAAAAGTCCGAAGTATCGGGAGCATCGACAGGTGTCACGCCACCGACAAAGTAATACGGCGTGTAGAACAAGGAATCGAGACTCGTCGAAAGTTCCGCCACGTGACCGAGGTAAGCATATTCCTTACCGGTCAAGTAGCTTTCGCCAAGTTCAGTCAAGCCCTTAATCCAGAAGAGTCCCGCGACCGATGCGTCGTGCCCCGCCGCCACATAATGCACTGTCGAGGCCTTCGGCAAGAATGACTCGTCGAAGTTTGTACCGGGCAAGGGCTTCGCAAAATGAAAAGCCGCTGCGATAACCGCGATAGCGAACAATATGACAACTAGGAAACGCATAGGCAATTCAGATTTCAGAGTTCAGAATTCAGAGTCGAAAATAATTCAATGGTTAATATAAATTAATTCCGAAATCTGAATTCATAATTCTGAATTATAACTGGCAGGCCTCCGCGAGTTTTTCGAGAGCGTCCACGCAGTCGTTTGCGAAGTTTTCGGGCTTGCCGCTGCGCTGGTAGGCAAAGTTCAAGCCACTGGAGCTGTTGAGCACGTGGAACTTGCGCTTGCCGCCACCGTTGGCGATAGCGGTAAGCACCGTCTTTGCGTCACCACCCTGACCGCCCGGAACACCCGGAATAGAAACACCCGGAATCAGGAACGGAATTTCGTGCTTGTGGGCCACCGTGTAAGCGGTAATCTTTTCGAGTTCTTCAGGATGCGTTGCACCGACCACGGCACCGAGGTAACCGAGGTTGGCGTCCCATTCCATAATCTTGTCAGCTACAGAATAGAAGGCTTCGGCAACATCGCGTGGATCATCGCTACGGGACACCGGCAAATCCTGGAAGTCGTGGGCGCCCTTGTTACTCGTGCGGAGCAACACATAAGCACCGTTTTCAGAATTTTCGCGAATGAACGGACCCACGGAATCAGCCCCCATCCACGGGGAAACCGTCACGGCGTCGGCCTTGTACACATCGTAAGCGGCGGTTGCATAAGCGGCGCTCGACTTACCGATGTCACCACGCTTTGCATCCAAAATCACGGGAATGCCGGCACTCTTGTAGTCGGCAATCAGCTGCTGCAACACGAGCATCGCCTGCACGCTCACGCATTCGTAGTAAGCGCTGTTCGGCTTCACCACGGCGGGCGTCACGTTACGCTTTAAACAGCATTCCAGAATTTCGGAATAAAAACGCTTAATCTTGTCTTCGGCAGTACCTTCAGGGCAGCACGGGTCAATCAGCTTCATGACCGGATCCATGCCGAGGCAAATCGGGTTACCGCACTTGGCGATACGTTCTTCTAAGCGAGCCTGGAAGTTCATTACTTAAGTTCCTCTTGAATCTGTGCAGCTTCGTAGCTGAGGATACCGTGAGCGACAGCGACGTTCAGGGATTCGAGTTCGCTGCTCATCGGGATCTTCACCGTTTCGTCGGCGAGTTCAATGAAGTACGGGTTGGTGCCAGCACCTTCGTTACCCACGAGGAAAGCCATCTTGCGAAGCTTGTTCGTAGGAATCTGGCGCAGGGACTGCTTGGCATGCAAATCGGTTGCGATAATGGTGTAACCCTTGCTGCGCAAGAAGTTAATCTGGTCCACGAGATCCACGTCAAATTCAAAAGGCACACGGAGGAAGGTGCCCGAGGAACCGCGCACCACCTTCGGGTTGAACGGGCTCACGGTACCGCGACCAAGAATCATGCCATCGGAACCAAAGCCGAGGCTCGTGCGGAAAATCGTTCCGAGGTTACCCGGATCCTGCACGGCGTCCACAAGCGTAATCACGCTGCGGCTCGATTCATAAACCGGCTTCTTGCTTGCGATGCGGGCTACGGCAATCACGCCCTGCGTGGTCATGGTCGAAGACAGACGTTTCATCTGTTCGTCAGTGAGCACGTTCAGTCTGATTTCGGCTTCGTTAATCTGTTCAATCAAGGCTTCGTCGTTAAAGGATTCCGTCACATAGACGCCCATCACGAGTTCGCGGTGATTGCTCACGAGTTCCTGCACCACATGCACGCCTTCACCAAGGAACTTGCCTTCGCGTTCGCGGCCCTTTTCGGTTGTGAGAGCCAAAAGCTTCTTGTACCAGGGCGGGTTGAAGTTGGAATCTTCGCTGGCTTCGGCCTGGGCCACGCGTGCTTCGAGTGCAGCTTCGTCCAATACTTCTTCGACTTCTTCCTTCTGTTCTTCAGGACGCTGGCGGTAAATCGGAGCACCTGCAGATGCAAATTCGCGGCGCGGGCGACGGTCGCCACCAAAGCGACCCCTGTCACCGAACGGGCGGCGACCAAAGGAGCCACGGTCATCACCGTCGCGACGCGGACGGCGTTCACGGTCAAAGCGGCCTTCGCCTTCACCATCACGGTTAAAGCGACGTTCGCCACGATCGCGGTCACCAAACGGCTTACGGTCGCCAAACTTACGTTCGCCACGGTCAAAAGAACGGCCTTCGCGGCCACCGCGTTCTTCACGGTCATCGTCACGGCGCGGACGACGTTCAGGCTTTTCGCTCACTCCGAACTTACGGTCCAGAGTCACTTTTACGGTGCGGTTTTTATTTTCTTCGCTCATACTTTTTCCATGATTTGTTTGGCGACGGATTCCCCGTCAATTTTCAAAAGCTTGAACAAGGCAGGAATTTCGCCCTGTTCCACAAAATGATCCGGCAGGCCGAAACGCAACAGGCGCTTGTCGGTATAGCCGAGATCGGCAATGAGTTCAGCCACGGCAGAACCGAAACCGCCTACCAGCGTATTGTCTTCAAGCGTCACAATCACCTTGTGGGCGTCAAAGAGCTTGCGGTAAGCCTCGGTATCCAGCGGCTTGATAACGCGGGCATCGACCACTGTGGGGTTCTTGCCGTTTTCGCGGAGAACGGCAGCCGTCTTCTTGAGTTCGTTCGTCATGAATCCTGCACCCAGGAGCAAAATGTCCTTGCCTTCTTCCAGAACTTTCGGGAGTTTCACGTCCACGGTTTCGGGAGCGGGTTTCAGGTGTTCTTCCAGTGCGGTCCCGCGCGGATACCGGATTGCGACAGGGCCCTTCATGTCGATAGACGCGCGCACCATGTCGCGCAGTTCGTTTTCGTTGCTCGGCGCCAAGATGGTGATACCCGGCACCGTGCGCAAGAATGACAAGTCGAACGCGCCATGGTGGGTCGGGCCATCGGCACCGACCAGGCCCGCACGGTCAAGCACCATCACCACATGCAAGTTCTGCAAGGCAATGTCGTGCATAATCTGGTCGTAGGCGCGCTGCATAAAGCTCGAATAAATCGCGACCACCGGAACCACGCCGTCGCAGGCAAGACCCGAGGCAAACGTGAGCGCATGTTCTTCGGCAATGCCCACGTCAATCACGCGGTCCGGAAGTTCCTTCGCCACAATGTCCATACCGCAACCGGTAGGCATGGCAGCCGTAATGCCGATAATGCGGTCATCCTTCTTCGCGAGTTCAAGCAACGTCTGCCCGAACACATGCGTGAGTGACGGGTTCGGCTTTCCCGGAGCAAGCGGAAGTCCGCTTTCAGGGTCGAAAGGTCCAATGCCGTGCCACTTGGTCGGGTTCTTCACGGCCGCATCAAGCCCGCGTCCCTTCTCGGTCAAGATATGCACCAAGCACGGGCCCGGCTGTTCCTTGACACGCTGCAACAGCATAATCAGCTCGTTGATGTCGTGACCGTCGATCGGGCCAAAATAACGGATGCCCAAATCTTCAAAGAAGCGTCCCGGCTTTACCGCAGTCTTCGCGGCGCGTTCCGCCTGCAAGAACAAGTCACGGAAACGCGATCCCAAAATTCCCGGAAGGCGCTTCATCAGGCGGTCCAAGTCCGAACGCATCTTGTTGTAGACCGGGTCCGAAATTACGCGGTTCAGGTACTTGCTGAAGTTACCCACGTTCGGGGCGATGCTCATCTTGTTGTCATTCAAGATGATGGTCATGTTCTGCTTCGAAAGACCGGCGTTGTTGATGGCTTCGTAAGCCATACCGCCCGTCATGGAGCCGTCACCGATGACTGCGACCACGCTGTTCTTGCGCTTGAAGTGGTCGCGCGCCACGGCAAAGCCGAGGGCTGCAGAAATAGAGGTCGTCGCGTGTCCGGCGCCGTAGCAGTCGTACTCGCTTTCGTTCCTCTTCAAGAATCCGGAAATGCCTCCCTGCTGGCGAAGCGTCTCGAAACGGTCGAAACGTCCCGTCAAAAGCTTGTGCACGTAAGCTTGGTGCCCTACGTCCCACACGATTTTATCGTCAGGAGCATTGAACACGTAATGCAAGGCAAGCGTCAGTTCCACGACACCCAGGCTAGAAGCCAGGTGACCGCCATGCTTCGCCACTTGACCGATGATGGTCTCGCGGATCTGCGACGCCAGGTGATAAAGCTCCTCGACAGAGCAATGCTTTATGTCCTGGGGGGACTTGATATTCTTAAGGTCCATTAGTTAACCCTGGTAATGATGAATGCGGCAATGGAGCGCAGAATCGTGGTGTCGCACTTGAGGCCATCCAAAGCCTTGAGCGATTCCTCGTACAGTTCGTGTGCACGCTCGCGGGACTTGTCGAGACCCACGAGAGCCGGGTATGTCGCCTTCCCCTTTTCGATGTCGGAACCGGCATCCTTGCCCAGTTCTTCGGTCGTAGAAACAATGTCCAGAATGTCGTCCACAATCTGGAATGCAAGGCCGATGGAACGGCCATAGTCGCGAATAGCCTCGATAGACTTGTCGTCGGCACCGGCAAGCATCGCACCCACCTGGAGAGCCGCCTCGATGAGGGCCGCCGTCTTGTGGTAATGGATGTAATCGACCGTATCAAGGTCCACCTTCTTGCCTTCACACTCGATGTCGATCATTTCGCCACCGATAAGGCCGTAGGTGCTGAGCAGGTGCGCAAGCACTTCGATCGCCTTCGCATTGCCCGTCTTGCCCATCAGTTCAAAAGCCAAAACGCAAAGGGCATCGCCCGCCATGACGGCGGTGGCTTCGCCGAACTGCTTATGGCTCGTGGGCTTTCCGCGCCTAAAGTCATCGTTGTCGATGCAGGGCAGGTCATCGTGAATGAGGGAGAAGGTGTGAATCATTTCAAGGGCGCTCATGGCGTAGTCCACCGATTCGCCCTTGCCGCCGAACATGTCAAACGCAGCGCGAACAAGTGCCGGGCGGAGCCTCTTGCCGCCTGCAAACATCGAATAACGCATCGCCTCGTGAAGCCTTTCCGGACGGTCGGCTACGGGCGGCAAAAATTCATCAAACTTCTTTTCCGCTTCTTTCGAGATGCGGGACAGGTAATCGAGGGCAACAGCCGCTTCTTTTTCAAGGGTTTCCATATAACCCCAAAGATACTTAATTTCGTGATTGTATACAAGACTAAACAGAGCGAAACAAGGCCTCAAGATGCGAAAAAACACATAAAAAAACCGCCCTTTTAAGGCGGCTTTTACTTGTAAGAAAATTGTATTTGATTCCTAGAACAGAGCACCGTAAATCGTCACGTTGTCGATGTAGAATTCGGTGCCGTCCTGCGGGAAAATGTGGAGCTGCTTGACCAAGTATTTTACGCCACTCCAAGAGGTAAAGCAAGTTTCCGTCTTGGCGTTTCCGACACAGAGTTCTGCCGGGTTCACGTTAATGTGTTGCCATTTTTCAGTGATAGGCATCCAATCGGTAGCTGCCTTCAGGCTCTTGGTGTCATTGATGTAGTTTTCAAGCGAAAGGCGAATGTTGCCATCGCCCTTGACGTCGAACACGACGGAATCGATCGCGGAGAAATTCATCTCGTGTTCGAAGGTCGTTCCGACAAGCACCCAGGCGTAATCGTCATCGGCAAGCTTGTATTTGCCATGGAACACCTTGGACTTGCGAGTCGAATCGTATACAATGCCGTCGGCCACGTTTTTCGCCAAAGGCGTAAGCGTCGTACCCTTGAAGAGTGCGTCCGTATTCACGTACCAGCTCTTGATACCGTCTTCAAAGTCCTGCAGCACCATCACGGGGTTCGTGAACTTGGTATTGTACGGCTCGGCAATCGCCTTCCATTCGGCATACAGGGTCTTTGCGCTATCCGGCATCACAAAGTAGATATCGAGCGAATCTCTTGCCGGCACGCTAGGCAACACATAAGAGCCCGCGTTATTTGTCTTGACCAACAAATCGAGGCCGTAAACGCCCACCCACAGGAATTCTTCACCGGTACGGAGCGTTACTTTGCTCGAAATAGAGGCAGTCGCTTCCAGGCGGAGCGTGTCGAGCTTCGCGAGGTCCTTGGCCTTGTAGACTTTGGAGTATGCAAATCCGTCCTTGGTAACCGTCAGGCGGTAATTGCCCGAGTCAGGCCATTCCATTTCAAAACGGCCATTCTTGTCGGTACGCAGGTCAGATTCCACCATCGTGTTCTGCACGGCGTAATCCTCAACCTTGGCATCGGCGGCGCGCAGGGCGACCGTTGCATACGTTGCCGGAGTTCCGTCCTTGAGCAAAGCCAAGACCTGCAGCAGCTTTTCAGGTTCAACCGTATCTTCCGGAGTCGTATCTTCAGGGGCCGCAGTTTCGCGGTAATCCAGCATAATCGATTCCATCGGAGATACAAAGAGGTCCTTTTCGCCCAAGCTCTTGTCGAAGTCCTCGTTCACGAAGTACAGCTGCAAGGAGTCATTGGCCGGAATAGACGAAAGCGCGAACCAACCGGATTCATCGGTCTTCACCAAGACATCGGTACCCACGATACCGACCCATACCGTAGACGATCCTTCAGGAACATCCACGACACCGGTAAGCACGGCGGTCGGTTCGAGGCGCACGGTATCTGGCTTGAGCGAAACACCCGCTTCTGCAAATTCATTGCGGGTCAAAACCCTGGAATAGGCCACACCGTCGCGAACCACCGTCAATCGATACTTGCCGTCAGCCGGGATTTCAACCTTGAAGTTGCCCTTTTCGTCGGCATAGGAATCCGCAATCACGAGGGCATTCACTTCGTCAGCGGACGATTCCTTATAGTCCACCTTACGGAGAGCCACAGTCGCATAAGATGCAGGCTGGCCATCAATAAGAGCAAGTCCGTTCGTAGTAATACTACCCGGACCACCAGCCACGTCATCCTTGTTATTGGAACAGGCAACCAAACCCGCTAACGACAGCGAGAGCAAAGGCAAAAGAAAGAGCGATTTTCTCATTTTTCTTTCTCCTTTTCCTTCAGGGGTTTGGTGAATGCCAAGGGGAACATCTGGATGTTCAACTGGAATACAGTATCGTCATCCGTCCCTTCTTGGGATAAACGTAGTAAATCTTCGCGGAAAGCGTTAATCTTTTCGCGCAGGAGCTGGATATCGTCCATGCAAAAAGTCATGGTGACCGTGCTAATGTCCCTGAGGAACGGCTGGTGCCTGTCCAGGGATTCGTCGGCAAGGCGGATTGTTTCGTGCTGGAATGCACGTACAGCCTGAGAACGCCAGTTCCCCCCCGTCGATACAAAGGTGTCGTTCACCTTCCAGTAGCCGTCGCGGTCGGTCGAAATCATGTTGAGGTCCGCAAGCAGCTTGACGGCGTCGCGGGCTTCTTTTTCGGTAATATTCGGGGTGCAACTTTCGGCAAGCCCCTGGTAGTCGTCCTTGAACTTGCAAATGCCAATCACGGAACGTATGGCATTGTAGTACCAGTGACGGTAGAATTCCAGTTCCTTCTTTTGCAACAACTTAAGAGAAACGCCCTTCAGGGCCTGCATGCGTTCGTAGTGTTGCAAGGCGTCGGCGTCGGTCTTGGCGCGGCCGAAGTACACCATTTCAGCCCAATAGTCGGCTTCTTTGCCTTCAAGTTCGAAGAATTCCGCTGCGGGCTTAATCAGACTAAGGGGCAAGTGGATCTTGCCCTGCGATACGCGAAGGAGGTTGCCAGGATCAGCGCCCATCTTCATGGCCATGTAGCGCCACGAAATGACAGTCTTACGCTGCTTAAAATCCTCAAAAGCATCCCTCAACCATTCGCGATAGTCCGTATATTCAAAAATCTTCTTCATAACTATAAAGATAAATCATTGACTATCAAAACTCTATGCCACAGAATCAATCTCCGTTGTGGAAGTTTACAACGACTTTACAATCGGCATCACAGGTAGCCTCCCAACGGCATTCCGGCTTGTCCATTATGGACAAATCCTTGCAAATTCCGTCAAATTTGAGGATTTTGGGGTTTTCGGGGCTACGGCCGTAGGTGACCTTGTAGCTCAGTTCGCCGGCGCTAGAGGCCTGCACCGGCGGTTCGGCCATCAGGCGTGCCGTGAGCAAAATCACACACTCGTCCTTGCGGGGCATCAGGGTTTCATCTTCGCCCTCGGCCAAGACCCAATGCATCTGGAGCGGCTTGAAGTCGACCTCGGGTTCGTGCTTGGCACAACTGGATAATAGGAGAATAAGAAATGCCAAGAGCACGCAGCTTCGCTGCTTTGAGCTATGAGCGCGGGGCTTACGCCCCTTTGAGGTCTTAAGAAAACATTTCACGATAAAACTCACCGCTCAAAGCCCCCATGGGGGCGTCCTCATACCTCATCACCTGGTATGGCGGAACGTTGCACTCGTGACGCGGTTACGGCCATTTTCCTTAGAGGCGTAAAGGGCCTTGTCGGCGCGTTCGAACAGGCGCTTCGGGTCTTCGCCGGCGATCATTTCGGCAATACCGAAGGAGCAGGTAATCTTCTGCTGCTTGATCAGCTGCGAGTTCTCGATTGCCATACGGAGCTTTTCGGCAAGGAACTGGGCATTCTGGATCGGCGTATCGCCGCACAGAATCACGAATTCTTCGCCACCCCAACGCACCAGGGCGTCGGTATTACGGATCTTGCTCTGGATGAGCTTGGCGAGGTTCACAAGGACTTCGTCGCCCACCATGTGGCCGTAAGTATCGTTCACATGCTTGAAATGGTCGATATCCAGAATCACGAAGGACACCGGACTGTCGTTCTTTTGCAGGTTTTCCTGTTCGCGCATGAGCACACTGCTAAAGCCGGCACGGTTCAGGCAACCCGTAAGCGGGTCTTCCTTGCTGGACTTTTCGTATTCGCTCTTCTCGATTTCGAGGGCGCGCAAGTTCTTTTCAAGTTCTTCACGCTTCTTCTTGCTTGCCGTACGTTCGCGGCTGTAGTCAAAGAAGCGGATCATCAAAATCACGAAGAAGGTAATGAACCAGAGGGCCACGAGAGCCGTCGAAAGTTCAGCCTTCGAAATCTTCTTGCCCTTGAAGCAGAGACCCTTGATTTCAAGCGTTCCGTAACCAAGCGGAGCATTCGTACCCGTTTGGATTTCAATCAGCGGAATGTTCGAAAGGTCGACCCTTGCGTTATGGACGTTAACACCGTTCTGGGCGACCCACCAGCTGGCCACGCGGAATTCCTGCGGAACGAACACGGCCGGGTAGGTTTCTTCCAGCGGGAAGAATTCAATTTCGTTGAACTTAAGCGAAAGTTCATCGTCGGGGCGGGAGAACGTGCTGTCGTAGCCGCGCATGTAAAGACGTACGGTTCCTTCGCCACGGGGTTTCACCCATACAAAAATACTGTCGAACTTGGAGAGGTCCTTACCGCGGGTCTTGCCGTCACCCAAGAAAATCTTGACGCCCACATACGGGTAGGCGTAGCCTTCCTTCAGTTCGTAGTCCACGATAATGGAAGAATCGGTACGGGAAAGCTTTACAGCCGACGCACCGCCATCTGCAGAGTCCGTCTCGGCAATAATATACGGATAGTCATGCAGGTACAAAGGCTCAATCACGTCTAGGCCATTCTGATGCGCAAAAAGAGCAATGACGGTGATTGCCAAAAGCACGAAAATCAGAATGTTCATCCTGAACAGAACGTATATCTTCTCAAGTATCCTAGACATGGGAACTATCCTACCAAAATCCTCAATTTAAATATACAAAAAAGACAAAAAAAGCAATAATCTCTGTAAAAAAGAGTGTTGATACTTACGCAATAATGCGCAAAAAAGGGTCTTTTGTATGAAAAGAAGGACCCTTTGCACAAAAAACTAGCGGGAAAGCCACCTTCCGAGGCGCCCGATCAGGGGTCGAACCGCCTTCGCCATGTCTTCGTGTGAATGTATGTCGGGGTGTCCCAGGAGTCCCACATTCGCCGTCGTGAGCGTCATGAATTCCAGGTCGGACTTTCCGGCCGCCTTTTGGGCGTCATAAATCGCCTTGACAGTCGGGGTCAAGTCATCGTTAGGCCACACCTTGGTCGACAAAAGCAGGAACTTGACTCCCGGATGGGCCTTGCGGAGCTTGTCAAGAAGTTCGGCATAGGCCTTCTTGAAGGCGTCGTACTTTGCGTAAGGCGGATTCCCCTGGAAATCGTTGATTCCAATGAAAAGGACTATGACCTGCGGATGGAAAGAATCAAAATCGTAACGAATGGACTGCTCGGAAACACCGTTTGCAAGATCCCCCGGGGCTTCACCCGGTACTGTAAAGTCATACAAACGCGGAATCGGCCATTCCGGCACGATGTTGTCGTAATTGCGCACAAGTCCACGCCCGCTAAAGGCATTCACCTGAAAATCGGCCTTGTAACCATCGGCAATCAGGAATGCGAAACTCTTGGAAGCGTTCGTCTTTTCGAACACCAGGGATTCGTCCTGACCGTTCTGGCCTTCGTCGCCAAAGCCCACGGTAAACGAGTCGCCAATGAATTCAATGCGGCGGTTAGACGCCTTCGGAGGTTCGTCAAATTTGCCCGATTTGTCGGTGGCTACCCTATACAGGCGGACGCCGCCCGGATTGCTTTCGCTGATCTTGATGAGGCGATAAAGGTGCGGACCTGCACCGCCGGTCGTTTTTACTTTATACACATTTCGTGTGTTTGTTGTAAACACGGCAATCTCTCTTCCGTCTTCGTCGACACGGAATCTGGCTTCACCTTCCAATTCAAATTCCAGCGACTTGGCCGCCGCCTTGAACTGCACCATGGCAGCCGGAGCACTTGTACGGCTATAAGCATTTCCATGTTCCCAGCGACCGCTGAACAACAGATTCTTAGAGAACTGATCCACGGAGACCTCCGCTCCAAACGAGAATGATGACATGAAGGCAAGGCCCGCCAATGTCGAACAAATCCAATTCAAACAACGCATAGGGAAATAGTAGTAAATGTGTGATGTTTGATGAGGAATGTGCAATGAATAATCGCACATTTCACATTCAACATTTTATTACATTGATTTGCATGAAATTCGCTCGGTTAGCATCTACAGGAATCTTGGCTTTAGCGGCCTACGGGTTGCTGCTCGGAGTTTCGGCATTTGCAGGCGATACGAACGCAAAACCGCAAGACGGAAAGACTGTTGCCACGCAAAAGCCCGAACCAGGTTCCCCGGGCGACACGCTCACGCGCGAAGATGCCCGCATGGCGCTGCTTGTGTACAAGTTGCTCGACAAAGACGGCAAAATCAAGGGCGCGAACCTTGAACGCGGCGAAGAGCTCTTCATGCAAAACTGCAGACCGTGCCACGGCAACGACGGCAGGCGCTTCAACTTTTCCCCCTATTACGAAAAGCCGGCTTTCCTCGGAGACCGAGCCCGCGAAGAAATGCCGACTTTCTGGTATCATGTCAACTTTGGTGATAGCGAACGCGGCATGGCCGCCTACATCGACGAGTTCACGCTAGAAGAACTCATCGACATTGCAGGCTTTGCCCAAACGCTGCCGTAATCACTGCGGCTGGCGGCCGTTATAGACCTTGACTTCTTGAATAAACGAAAGTTCCAACAATTCGGGGACTTCGCTTCCGTACGGTTGAATCTCAATTGTCTGCGGGGACTTCGCAAGCTTCAATGCATGCACAAAGAAGCTTCTTTCGACTTCGTTGTCGCCACGCTTGGTCGGGTTCTTGACCTTGGCCCCAATGAGAGCGCCCACGGTCTTTGCATAGCGCAACACCTTCACCAAGTCAAACGTGCTCAACTTCTGGTAGTTGTTGCCGTACTTCGTCGAATTGAGCGCCGTCTGCAAGGTTTCCGAATTGGCGGTGTCCTTGAGTTCGTAATCCGGAGCCTTCGCTTCGGGCCAGGCGACCACAAAATCCTTGCGCCATTCTTCGGTCGGAGCGCTCGAGCGATTCACGTTCTTGCGTTCCACGAACGGGCAATAGCCGTAGTTCGTAAGAATTTCAAAGGCGCGCGATTCCATTTCGGGCTTGAGCACAAAGCCGTAGCCGGCAATGTACTCGTTGGCGCATTCCATGAACTGCGGGAACCTGGAAAGTTCGTTCAACACGTCGGCATTTTCGATTTTGAGCAAGCGAACCGTCTGCACGCGGGCGCCGTAATAAGACGTATTCCATTCGGTAATCGTCGATTCCACGTTGACCGGCGGCTTAATCCAACCCTTGAAGTTTTCGATTTCGGATTCGGCAATACCGCACTTGAGACCGCGGAGATAGCTTTCGCGATTCAGCGAGAAGCGCAAATACACTTCATCGTTTTCAACCTTCGCAAGGCAGGCAAGCATCAAAAGCACGCGCGGCGAGGTTCCAGTCGAAGCGATCAATTCAAAGTTCGGCAAGCAAGAGATATTCTGTTCCGGCACCGACGCAATCGATGATTCCAGCCAGTCGCGGCCGGCCTGTTCAAGCGTAACAGCCGCCACCTTGCCGCCCACCATGGTAAAGCGGACAAGGCCCAAGAGCCAAAGTTCGCGCAGCGGGCGCGGCAAGTATTCCCAGGCAATCAGGCCATCTTTTTCTTGCAGGCGGAACGTCGGATCCAGCACCCAGAAAATAGAAGAAGCAAAGAGAGCCGTACGCGGCTTGTCGAGCATTCGAAGCAAACGCACGCAATGGCTGCGGTCGCCGCGGAAACGTTCCTTGAGCCACCAGGAAACCAAGTCCTGATGCAGGCGGAAACCGTTCTTGCGGATAAATTCAAGAGCCTTCTCTGTAGGGACAAGGCATGCGTCTTCCTGTTCCAGCCAACCGTTACCGGTCAGGAAACTGAAAATCAGGGAGACTTCGTTTTCGGCAGTCTTTTCGGAGATGCGCCTTGCAGAAGCAAACGCTTCGGTGCAAATCTGGTAGCTGCGACGGTGCAATGCATTGCTGTTATTGACTTTCAGGTCGCCGGTCATGGCCAAGGCGAGCACTTCGCAAATATGCCAGTCAATCAGGTTCTGGTAGAACAAGTCCGCACCCTTTACAGCGGGAGCTTCCACAAGCGGTTCATCAAAGATACCGAGGAAGTTCGCAAAGCCGTAATACACCGAGGTGCTTGTAGACGGACTGCGCCAGAGCACATACTCGCGGCACATTTCGAGCAAGAAGGTCTGCAGGTCGCGGCACTTGCTCACAGGAACCGTCAGTCGAAGTTCGTTAAAGGTAAGACCTCTAGATGCACTATTGTAAATCAAAGTCATGCAGTGGCGCTGCCACGGTTCCATTTTCTGGAACAGGCCTGCGACACGTTCTTTGTCGTTATAAAAACCGAGCGTTTCATCTTGGATGAGGGCGTTGTTCAACAGACCCTTGTGGCCAAAAGCCTTCGCATGAGCATTGCGAAGCAGCGGCTTGGACATCCCTTCAAAAAAAGCATTCAAATCAAACATCAAATCAACCTTTATTGGGGAGCCAAATATAGTAAAAAATTCACCTTAACGGATTCTTACGTTTCTCCGTCCTTTTCAATAAACCCGTCAAAAAAAGGAAAAATCTTTCTGAACGCGAATTGTCCTGCTTGTTCCGGCGCAGCGTAATCACGATATCGCGCTTGAATTCGGCATCTGTAATTTTCAGCAGGCGTATCCGGCGGTTATTCACGCGACCCCAAGAATATTCGGGCCAGAATCCTACACCGATTCCGCTGGCGATAGCATCCTTTACGGCAAGGGCGTTATCGCTTTCAAAAATAATATGAGTCTTAAAGCCCACGCGTTCACAATATTCATTACAGATATTGCGCAATTGCTTGGATCCATAAAGCCCGATAAAGTTCGTCTCTTGCAATTCCTTGAGACTGATACTGTCGCGCTTTCGGTACTGGGCCGTATTTGGAACCGCAAGGTAGATATTCTCGGTGCAGACAAAATTTTCCTCGTCGGGATCTTCTCCGCCGTAGTGGCGGGAAGCCTTGTAGTTAGCGTAGGTGCGCACGCAGATATCGTATAGTGTCGTTTCTTCGTTCTGCACCAGGTTAAAACGCAAATCGGGATCGTTTCGCTTGTAAAGAATCACCGCATTCGTCACAAAAGAGGACGCCGCAAGCACATTCAAGTTGACCGTCGCGGACTGTTCGTTTTCCATGGCACGGAGCTGCGCCGGCAACGACTCGATATCTTCGTAAAGGGGCTTTACCTTCTTATAAAAATATTCCCCTATTTCGGTCAGCTTGATGTTTCTCCCCTGCGTCTTGAAAAGCTTTACGCCGAGCTCTTCTTCCAATTTGTGGAGGGCGTGCGTAAGCGCAGGCTGCACGATACATAGGGTTTTCGCACTCTGCGTCACGTGCTCGGTGCGGGCCACTTCCAGGAAATATTTGAGGTGCGTCAGTTCCATACGATTTTATTACGAAAAGCAATCCATCAATTTTATTGATGAATTAAATATAAATAATCTATTAGACAATATGAATAGGCAGTTCTAAATTTGCTCGCGAAAACAAAGGAGTACTTATGAAAACGATCTTCAAGACCATCACGACCGTCGCCGCCACCCTGTGCGCCGTAGCCACCTTTACCGCCTGCGAACAGGCCAACACCTGCAACTACGACGAAGCTTCCAACACGCTTTCGTGCCCCGACAAGGTCTACAAAACTGTCAAGATCGCCAACAAAATCTGGACCGCCGAAAACATGGCCGTCTACGTTCCCGATTCCAGCTCCTGCTACGACAACAACCACGCAAACTGCGAGTCGACCGGCCGACTCTACACCTGGAACGCCGCCAACAACAACCTCTGCCCCACCGGCTGGACGCTCCCGACCCTCGAAGACTACAAGGCCGCTTTCGCCGACAAGAACGCCGAAGCCCTCAAGGACGCCGCCGGATTCAATCTCCAATTCGCCGGCTTCAAGTACTACGACGGCAAATTCGCCGACAAGGATGCCAGCGCAAGTTTCTGGACCAGCGACAAGTATGACGATTCCAGGGCCTATCTCGCACGCGTCACCGATACCCGCACCACTTACGAGCACTACAACAAGAATATTTTCGCCTCCGTCCGCTGCATTAAGAAATAGAACTATCTTTAAAAAGATATTCCACCCTTAACCACGGATGATAAAAATATGACTTGGCTCATTGACTTATTCACAAAGCCCTCCGTCGCGCAACAAGTTCTCGCCATCGCCCTCACGGCATCCATCGGCCTCATGGTCGGCAAGATCAAGGTCAAGGGAATTAGCCTCGGGGGTGCAGGGGCACTCTTCGTGGGCATCCTGCTCGGACATCTCGGCCTCCGCGTCGAAGGAAACGTCCTCCACTTCATCCAGGAATTCGGCCTCATTCTCTTCGTATATACCATCGGTATGCAGGTGGGCCCCGGCTTCATGGATTCCATACGCCGCCACGGCCTGGTCCTGAACGTCCTTTCGACCGGCATCGTGCTCCTCGGCGTCATCACGACGCTCTGCCTGTATTTCTTTACTGATATGCATAACAACGTACCCGTGCTCATCGGAATGCTCTGTGGCGCTGTCACGAATACGCCCTCCCTTGGAGCCGCTAATTCAGCCTTTGCCGCGGCCGGGGTGGACACATCCCTTACGGGTATCGGGTACGCTGTTGCATATCCGTTCGGCGTCATCGGCATCATTCTGGTAATGATCCTGATGCGAGTCATCTTTAGGCAGAATCCGGCCAAGGCTGCCGAAAACTACGCCAAGGACATCGCGGCGAACGCCAAGGAAATCGAATCCTGCAGCCTTACGGTTGACAATCCCAACCTGTTCGGAGTGACGCTCAAGGACATTCCCGACCTGATTTCAAGCGGAGTCGTGGTCACGCGCCTCCTGCGCAACGGGAACATCACTACCCCGAACGGAAAAACCGTCATCGTGGAAGGCGACAAGCTGCATATCGTAGGCATGCCCGAAGCGGTCGCCGCCATGGAAAAGATTATCGGACACCGCCTCGAAAAGCCCATCACGCAAGAAACGAGCAATGCCGACAAGCCGATAGTTGTCAAGACGATCCTCGTCACCAACAAGAAAATTCTCGGCCGCACCATTGAATCGCTTGCACTCGCGGAACGCTACGGAGTCAACATCAGCCGCGTGGTCCGCAGCGGATTCAAGTTCACGGGACGCCTCGACCTGCGCATCAAATTCGCAGACAAATTAAGAGTCGTCGGTACCGCCGAAGGCATCGAAGCCGCCGAGAAGGAACTAGGCAACTCGCTCACCGCGCTTGACCACCCCGAAATACTGCCCGCGTTCCTGGGAATCTTCCTCGGAGTCATCGTCGGAAGCATCCCGCTCGCCCTCCCCGGAATGCCGACACCGCTGAAGCTCGGTCTCGCCGGCGGCCCGCTGATTGTGGCCATCCTCCTCAGCCGCAAACGCAAGATCGGCCCGCTGAACTTCTTCATGGCGAACAGCGCAAACCTCATGCTCCGCGAATTCGGCCTCACGCTCTTCCTCAGCTGCGTCGGCCTGAATGCAGGCATCAAGTTCTTCGACGTGCTCCTGAACGGCGACGGACTCTACTACATGGGACTCGCCGCCATCATCACCTTCGTCCCGCTCGCCATCATGGCAACCGTCGGACACCTGGTCTTCAAGGTCAACTTCCTCTCGCTCTGCGGTGTACTCGCGGGCGCCACCACTGACCCGCCCGCCCTCGCCTTCGCGAACAGCCAGGCTGACAGCGAAGCAGTGAACATCGGTTACGCCTCGGTCTACCCGCTCACCATGCTACTACGAATCCTGAGCGGACAGGTGCTCGCGATTCTCTTGCTGCAAGCGATGTAGGCGAAACGAATAGCTGAACAGCCTTTAAACCTTTAAAGTACTCCATCTAGAAACAGCAAAGGCTCCCCCAAAAAGGGGGAGCCTTTTAAACGCATTCGCAGTTTCACCTACAAATTAAAAGAACTGAGGGGGCCAACGCGGGTTCTTGGAACTCATGTCGATCTTGTAGAAGTCCTTCTCGAAGCGACCGTCATCCAAGCCGTACATCTGCATCACGTGGCGTGCGATCCACTTGCCGAGCTTCATCACGGTGAGCTTCTTGCGGAGGCGGCCCTGGCAGTCGCGGTTCATGATATCCGGGAGAGTCGAGGTCGTGAGGATTTCGTCGATAGCGTGGCTGTTAAGCTTTTCACGGGCTTCGGGGCTCGTGTGGAAGTGCGTCACGCCGAAGCACACGCGGTTCGGGTTACCCTTCTTGATGTGTTCGCAGCACTGCACGATCGTCGTACCGGTACGGACCATGTCGTCGAACACGATCACGTCCTTGCCCTCGATTTCCTCGATGCTGATGTCGGAAAGTTCCGGGTTGAAGGTCATGCTGATTTCGCGTTCGCCGGTACGCACCTTGTCCATCACCACTCGCTTGCATTCGGGCAGGTCGAGCGCTTCGTAAACGGCGTTCATGAACGGGCGTGCGCCCTTGTCCGGGGAAACGATCACGAGGTTGTTGCCGTCCTTGCCGGTCTGAACAAAGTTGCTGTTCTTGATGTAGTGGGCGTAGACGTCGGTCGGGATCAGGTTGTGGAAGTTGTTTTCGCCGAAGATTTCAGCAAAGAGCTTCTGCACCTTGATGCTGTGGTTGTGAACGGTGACCACGGCATCGACGCCGGAGGTCTTCAAAAGCTGGGCGTAAAGGAGGCTCGTGAAGGCCTGGCCATCGAACTTCTTGAGGTCGACATCCGGACGGTCCTTTTCGAGTTCGCCGATGCGGTGGGGGCCTCTGTCCTGAGCGCTGTAGAACAGGTCGGGTTCAACAAGCACCACCTGCTCGGCACCGTTGTCCTTGGCGGCACGGGCCAAAATGCAGTTACGCATGGCGTAGTCGTTACGGCTGCGTTCATGGTTCGAAACCGAGCAAATCAGCACGATCTTGCCTTCCAGGCGGCGGCCGATATGTTCCATATCGTCCACGTCCAGCATGTAGCGGGGGCAGAATTCGGAGTTTGCGAAGGTCTTCAAGGAGACCACGTCGGAAATATCTTCACGGAGTCCGATGTACTGCGCCATGTCGATGGCGAACGGATCGTCGGTGAAGTTACCGGTCACGATAAAACGATCTGACATTTTGTTGCCTTGATTTAAGGGTTGAACCATTGGGTAGGTACAAATATAGAATATTCCGATAGCCAAATTCAAGGCCACCCGCCAATAGTCAACATTTCAAAAAAAAGACTTTCGCCAATATCTGACGAAAGCCTTAAATATTACTTTTAAAATTTTCTTATCGAGCTAGAAGCGAGCAGAGCGAGGCGCCGAGCCTCCGTAGCGTACAAATAGTACGTGAGGAGGCGAGCAACGAAGCTATGCGAAGCTTATAGTTCGATAATCCTGTCGTTCTGGAGAAGCTGCTCGAAAGTCTGCCTTTCGCGGATTACCTTGAGTTCGCCGTTCGTGTACATGGTTTCGGCGGCGTAGCGGCGGCTATTGTAGTTGCTGCTCATGGCCGCGCCATAGGCGCCTGCGTCATGGAGAATCAGCAAGTCGCCGACCTGCGCCTTCGGGAGCTTGCGGGTCACCACAAAGCCACCTTCTTCCTGCGTGAACACGTCGCCGGATTCGCAGAGCGGGCCTGCCACAACGGCGTCGACCGTTTCGTTGAGTTCGCGACCGTCGCGGGCGATAATCGATATGGCATGATAGCTACCGTAAAAACTCGGACGAACGAGATCGGTAAAGCCGGCGTCCACCAGGTAGAACAAGTTGTCGCCCTGCTTCTTGACGGCGCGGATTTCAGCCATCAGGTAACCGCTTTCGGCCACCAGGTAGCGACCGGGTTCCACTTCAAGGTGTACCTCGTGGCCGATGCTCTGCTGGATGCGCTTGCGGGCATCGTCCCACAGCTTGTAGTAGGCGTTCACGTCGATGCGGTTGCCCTTTTCTTCTTCGTGGTAAGGAATCGGGAGGCCGCCCCCTGCACTGATGGTGCGCAAATGAGAGCCCAGGCGGCGGCTAGCGTCAACCATGGCATCGCAAACCTGAGCGAGGTGTTCAAAGTCCGTACCGGAACCGATATGCATATGCAGTCCCGTAATCCACATGCCGTTAGCCTGAGCGAGCTTGATGCAGTCCTTGATCTGTTCGTGCCAGATGCCGTGCTTGCTGAGGTCGCCACCGGTGTTGGTCTTGCGGGAATGACCGTGGCCAAAACCCGGGTTCACGCGGATAGTGAGTTCGGACTTCACGCCGAAATCGGCGAGTTGCTGGATCATGTCCGGCGAACCCACGTTCACGGCGATGTTGTGTTCCTTGACGAGTTCAAGAGCGTCCTTGTCGAAGATGTCTGCGGTGTAGACAATTTCAGGAGTCTTGCCCTTCTGCTGGCCACCCTTAAATCCGGCCTTGAGGGCGCGCACGATTTCACCTGCAGAAACGGCGTCGACGACGCAGCCGAGCTTGCGGATGAGCGAAACCACGGAAAGGTTCGGGCATGCCTTCTGGGCAAAACGAACGGTGTCGAAAACCTGGACATCCTTCACGCACTTTTCAATCGTGGCGCGGTCATAAATCCAGAGCGGAGTGCCGTACTGTTCGGCAGCCTTCACAAAAACTTCTTGAGGAATAGAATAATTTGTCATACGGAGAAAATTTAGAAAATGGCTATGAGGTATGAGGTCGCACTGACGTGCTTTGAGGTCGCTTCGCTTTGGGGAAAGAGAAATGGATGGCGTGGGATTTGTGCAGACTTTACACAAAATGAAAAAGGCTTCGGCAAACCGAAACCTCTCTCGTTTTTCGTCTGTAGGGCCGAAGGCCCGTCCTTTCATCTAGATTAGACGTGCTTGACCTTGTTGTCGCCTTCGTCCCAGTACTGGCCATCGCAAACGAACTTGTATTCGTAGTCGCCAGCATCGAGGGTGATCTTGCCAGTCCAAAGACCGGTCTTCTTGTCCTTCTTGAGCATGTCCTTGTCAACAGCCCAGTTGTTGAAAGAACCGGCAACGGACACGGTCGTTGCGAGCGGGCAGTTGGCTTCGAACACAACCGTCACCTTCTTGGGAGCCTTAGCGGCAGCCTTAGGAGCGGCGGGCTTGGCGGCAGCCTTAGGAGCGGCCTTCTTAGCAGCCGGCTTGGCTACAGCAACTTTCTTTTCAGCGGCCGGCTTAGCAGCAACAGCCTTCTTGGCCGGGACCTTCTTTTCGGCGGGCTTTGCGGCAGCCTTAGGAGCGGCCTTCGGGGCAGCCTTCTTGGTAGCGGGCTTAGCTACAACAGTCTTTGTTCCTTTGGACATATTTATCTCCTTGCATTGTTTTTGCGCGCAAAGATAGCAAAAAAAAAATATTTTGTCTAATAAAAATTTACTATCCCGACCAATCAGCAATTTTGCGTGATGAACGTTTTTCTATATTTGGAATATGCTTAAGCAAATTATCGCCCCTAGCGTGTTGAACGCAAACTTCCTCGAACTCGGTAACGGCCTCAAGGCCATCGAAAACGGTGGTGCAGGCCTCGTCCACCTCGACATCATGGACGGACACTTTGTCCCAAATATCAGCTTCGGCCCGGGAATCTCCGCCTGCGTGGGCAAGGGAACCAAGCTTCCGCTCGATTGCCACCTGATGATCGAAAACCCCGAGAACTACGTGGGCGAATTTGCAAAAGCCGGCGCAAGCATCATCAGCGTGCACGCTGAAACTACGAACCATCTCGACCGTCTGCTGCACCAGATTGCAGAACTCGGCGTCAAGCCCGCCGTGGCCATCAACCCGGCAACTCCGCTCGAAAGCATCAAGTACGTGCTCGACATCGTGGACATGGTTTTGGTGATGTCGGTGAACCCGGGATTCGGCGGACAGAGCCTGATTCCTTACTGCCTCGACAAGATCCGCGAACTGCGCCAGATGAAGCCGGAACTCAACATCCAGATTGACGGCGGCGTCAAGCTCGACAACATCCTCGCCTGCAAAGAAGCCGGCGCGAACGTGTTCGTGGTCGGCTCCGCTATCTTCGGCAAACCCGATCCCGAAGCCGTGTGTCACGAGTTCGTGGTCAAGGTAGGAGCCTACCAAGTAGACGAACGCCGTTAGGCGCCATCGAAAAAAATCTACCTAAGCGTAGCTCCATTTACTTTATAGCGTTTTTCGCCATCGCGAATAATTGCATTATGCCGCTCCCTCTGAACGAAGGGGGCGTTTTTCTTTTGGGCTCCCAATGAACCAGCCGAAGGCTCGCGAGCCGCAAAGCCCGTCGTCTTCACACTTTCATCGACATAGATCTTGCCCAAATAAACGGCAGGCTGTTCTAGGCCACAAGTACCCTTTCCACTAGGCTTATCATTGGCAAACTCAATGTTGCCCACCTTCAAATACACCTGATAATTACGATAACGAAGTTTGCCCAGTTTAACGGAAACCTCAATTTCGTTGTTACCGTCAAAAGTCATCACAGTATCACCGCCCGCAATAGAGATGGTGCGGCTATGGATGTTGCGGGAATCAACGTCCGGCAGCTCATAATAAGTCGGCATCGGGCACTCCAACAAATCGCTACCTTCCAGGTCTTCCAAAACGGCAAGCTTTACCGGAGCCTTCCAAGTGAGGTTGCCAAAGCCCACGTTCTGCACGCGGAATTTTGCATGGAGCACATGGTCAAAACCCACCGTATCGCTCATCCACGATTCGCGCAGCACAAAGCGGTAACCCAGGTGGTCGTTGACGTACTTGAAACCTGTCAATGAATCTATTTTCGAGCCGTCATATTCAAAATCTTTCCCTTCAAAATGCGATTTTTTCCAGCCGTCAATCAGGTTGTTGTTCCACTGAATATTCAAATAGCTCGTGTGCGTGCGGAAACCTTCGTACGCCAAAAACTCCGGCGTATTGATGACCTCGTAACCGCCTGCCGTCGTGAGCGCCTCGCCACCGTAGGGCGTGTTGATGCCGTACTTCTCGAGCCAGGCCACTCCCTCTTCGCGACAGATGGAAGTCTTGCAGTCAGCTCCCCAGGTGCCGTAATCGTATTGCGTACCCAAGTAGCCATCATTGAACATTCCCACGCGGTACATCGTATCGCCCTTGGCCTTTGCAATTTCCGCAAACTTTTCGCCGTCGATGTGGAAGTCGACGCCCCAGTTGTCAAAGCCGAGTACCTTCGCGGAATAGTTTCCCGTTCGCGTGAGAATCTTGAGTTCGGGCGGTGTATTGCGCAGCATCAGATTTACCGCTTCGGCAACGCGATCATAAGTGATGCTCGTGTCGGAATGCATCTCGCCGTAGGCGCCGTGCATGCCCATTTCGAGCGCCACGATTACGTCGGTATTCTTCGAGAGCACAGGAGCGAGCTGTTCCACATGGCGCATCACCCACTTGTGTTCCGGGGTCACGTTGCTGCGGCCATTGTACCACGGGTCGTAACAGATACGCACGATTACGTGCCCGCCAAAGCTGCGGATGTTGTCGAAGGTCTGTTGCAATACATTCAGGGCGTCTTCGGTCAGGTCCTGGCTCACGCCGCGCACCGTATCGCGCTTTCCGCCCGTCGTATCAATCGAGAGCCATGCGTTACTGCTGAATTCCGAAATTTCCGCACGCAGGTGCAACAGCTTGCCGTACGGCTTTTCAATTGGCTTGCTACCCGATGGCTTTAAGTGCAGAACCTGCGGCGTATAGAATCCGCGGTCGAAATTGTCAAGCGTCGCCATCGCATCAGTCGTGTCGATAGACTGCTTCACAAGACCTGCCGCAAAGAGCGATGCTGGCGTAAACAGGAAAATGCCGAGCACGGCAATCTGCACGACATTCTGCGTAATCACAGAAATTTTCTTCATCGACACCCCCTAATAAAAAACGGACACAGCCTTAAGCCATATCCGTAATATATATTTTTGTAGGAAGTTTGAAGCCGGAAGTTAGATGTAGAATGCTGTTTTTACAACAAATCCTTCATACTTCCTACCGTCTACTGCCTACTTGTTATAAATCGCTTCGAGGGCGGCGGCGAGATATGCAAGCGGAGCGTTCCAGTTGATGGCCACTTCGTTGGTCGCGTAGCTACAACGGTTGTCGATATAGGCAAGTGCCGGTTTGTCTGCGGCGGCATAGTTCGGGCACTTCCAATTTTCCTTGCCATCCAGGTTAATATCCTGCTTGCCTAAGTGCGGGCCACCCACGAGCATTCCCGGCACCGGATCGTCGACCATGTCCGATTCGCTCGGGCGGTGGTGCGGATTGCGCGGGCTCCTGTAACCGAATCCGGTCACGTAAGTCATGTCTTGCGGGTTCTTGCCGAGCAAGTAGTCAAGACACTGTTGTGCGCCATCCAGGTAGCTCTTGTCTTTGGTAAGCAGGTAGGCGTGCACCAGCACCATGCCGTTGTTTGCCATGGCGCTATTAGAGCCCCAGTTCCAGCTCCAAGGGAATGCTGGCAAGCGGTAGGCGCTCGTGTCGCCCACGGTACGGAGGTTGTTGGCTTCGTCCAAGACAGTCTTCTTGGCTGCAGCGACAACTTCCTTGTCGAAGTCGGCGGAATCCAGTGCCACGCGGAAGGCGGCAAGCATGTTCACGTTACCCCACCAGGCGCCATCGGGTGTGAACAGGTTCTGCTTCAGGTCATCCTGATAATACTGCTTCTTGGTGGCGCGGAAAAGTTCAGCGGCAGCCCAGCGGAATTCATCTTTACCATCTTCGCCATCATGCATGTAGTTGCCCGTCTGCACGTCGGCGGGCTACTTGTAGAACTGCTGCGGATGCATCTTGGCCCATGCGTAGGCTTCTTCGGCGGCCTTGAGCACTTTGTCGGAATAGGCCTTGTCGATTGTTTTGTAAACAACACTTGCCTGGGCCATCACGGCGGCAAAGTCGAGTGTTGCTGTTACATTCTTGAGAATTGCATAACGGGCTTCGCGATCGTTTTCGGGCAATACGCTTCCGCCGAACTTAAGCGTAGTCACCTTGTGGTAAACGCCTCCGTCCTTATCCTGCATGGTCAGCATCCAGTCCAGATTGTAACGGACTTCTTCGAGGAGTTCCGGGTACTTGGGGAATTCGCGCGGAATGTTCCAAGTCAGCGAATCCATGTATTTCGGGAAGTTTTCGTAAGCTTCGAGCAAAGTAAATACGGTAATGCCGGAATTCACGATGTACTTGCCGTAGTCGCCGGCATCGTACCAGCCTCGGTCGGATTTGATCACCTGACCGTTACCCTTGCCGCCAGTCGCCTTGTCTGTGCCGTAAACGATCACTCGATTATCTTTATGGCCTGCAGCGCGGGCCCATTTGCCCGCATACTGGGGTTCAAGCGGCATGCTGGCGCGCTGGTAGTAGAACCACTTAAGGCTAGCCTTTACCAAGTCGTCATAGACGTTCTTGCCCACTACGATGGGAGTACCCACATATTCCTTGCCGCGGAAAAGGCGGTAAGTGCCAGGTTTCTTGACTGCAGAAATATCGAAAGTCTGTACTTCTTCGCCGCTGTATTCCCAATCATAGACCATGGGGGCCTTGAGTTTCAAGACAGTCTTTCCGTTAAGGTCACGGACTTCGAGCCCATTGGCATCGCTACCGGGGTAAACGACGATCTTTTCGGCATCGGGGGCAAAACCCAGCTGATTTACGAGGGGGCCTGCAAAAGCAGACGAAAAAGACACGGCTACAGAAGCCGCTCCTGCAAAAAATGCGCTTTTAGAGAAATTCATACCTAGAATATACCTAAAAAGCGCGCCTAAGAGCGAGAAAAACCAACCATTTTCTGTTTTCAAGGGAAACCAGAAAGGGACTCACTAAAATACAAATAAATGATTTTTTTTGAACAAAAACTTCCGCTTTCGTAAACTTTTTGTTATATTTCGGTTACTAACCTTAAATTAAGAGGAAAACAAATGAAAAAGTTATCTCTCATTGTTGCTGCTGTTCTGCTTGCAACTGGCCTTTCTTTCGCTCAGGTTCATGTCGGTGGACGCGTTGCTGGTACTATGAGCACCTTCAAGGGTGACGACAGCGATGACGCTCCCTGGGGCGTCGGTTTCAACGCAGGTGTCGCCGCCAAGTATAACGTCAACGAAATGATCGCCGTCGTTCCCGAAGTCGGCATCGACTTCCGCCGCATTGCCGACGACGAAGCCACCGCTTCTTTCTGGGTTCTGAATATCCCGGTTCTCGCCCGCATCAGCCCGGTTGCCAACCTCTATGTGGAAGCCGGTCCGACCATCGGCTTCATCCTCAGCAACGACGTTGAATATGACGAACCGTCCTTTGACGATGCAGACTTTGGTGGTTACAACCTGAGCGATTACGGTATAGATCTTGATGATATGCTTGATGATGCAGGCAGCTCGGGCGCGGGCGAAGACGCCAACACTTTTGAATTCGGCCTCGCCTTCGGCCTCGGCTACTCCGTTCTGCCGAACCTCGACGTGAACTTCCGCTTCGCCATTGGCCTCACCAACCTGTACGAAGATGTCAAGACCGAAGACTACACCTTCGAAAGCGATCTGCAAAACATGCAGCTGTCCATCGGTGCAACCTACTGGTTCATGTAATCAAGCCTAAAACGCTTTTAAAGGAGTCCGCATTCGCGGGCTCTTTTTTTAATTAGAATCAGTCCCTCACACAGCGGATAGATAGATAGTCCCACTCATCATAGTATGTAGTTATCCGCGCCCCCAAGGCTTGTGTTTCAAAAACAACACCGTCCATTGTATAATCGTTAGTAGACGCACGATTGCTCGTCCACAACAAGGCTACATAGCCATCATTTTTCTTTCCGCCAAGGCCGTTACTAGCAATCCCCGAAACAGGTA
>NZ_MWQL01000014.1:0-105164 GCF_002210325.1 Fibrobacter sp. UWB1 | reverse complement strand
AACCAGTGACCTCTGCCGTGTGAAAGCAGCGCTCTAAACCAACTGAGCTAACCGTCCGAGGTGCGAGCAAATATATAAAAGTTTTTATAACCTGTCAAGGGGTTGGAGGGATGTGTAGTGTGAAATGTGTAATGACTAATTACTAATTACAAATTTCACATTTCACATTTCACATTTCACATTGCGGCGAAGCCGCTACAGGTATTTGTCCTCGGCGGCGCGGAGAATGGTCAGGAATTCGGCCGGGTCCTTGGAGGCGATCAGGTCCTTGCGGACGCCACCGTCGGCCAAAAGACGGCTGACAGAGGAAAGTGCCTTGAGGTGCGGGCCAACGGTATTGCCCGGGCTCACGATCAAGATAATCAGGTAAACCGGTTCGCCGTCGAACGAGGCGAAATCGATGCCGCCTTCGATAGTGGCTGCTGCCATGCACATGCGGTCCACGCAGTCAATCTTGGCGTGCGGAACGGCAAGACCGCAACCGATACCGGTTGAACGGCTCTGTTCGCGGGTCCAGACGGCATTGAAAATTTCGTCGCGGTGTTCCAATTTGTAGGCACTGCAAAGCGTATCCACGAGTTCGTTCAGGATCTCTTCCTTGGACGTGCTCTTGGAGTTGATCAAGATGCAATTGTCGACAAATCTTTCGGAAAGACGCATATTGTTTTCCTTTTATGATATTCAATATGGATATTTAGCAAAAAAAAGCGCCGTTTGGACAAAAATATGCCCTTTGAAACGAAAAAATATCAAAAATGACTAAAATTGGTTCAAAAATGCCAAAATTTCCATCTGGGAGTGCAAATTTTCGGCTTGTTCGAGGGCGCGGCGCATAATGGAGACTTCGATTTGCCCGGGAGCCTCGGAATGCCCGATAGAGCCGTAGGTGAGGTTGGCGCCTTCGCTTAAGGACCAGAGACGGCTGACCCTGCCTGTTTCGCCCATGCCGAAGGCGGCGAACAGCTGGAATTTCTTGCCGTATTTTTTTGCGAACTTGTATAGGCGGTCGCAGTCGCTGTCGGAATTGCTCATGGCGGCAATCTTTAGCCCCTGGGCGCCCACGCGCTTGATGTCGGCGGCAAAGGTATCGAGTTCCATGTCGGTCGGAATGCGCACGAAATTGTGCTCCGAAATGAGCAAGCTTACGCCGATGGGGTTGGCCATAAGGTTTAATGCCTTAAAATCGTTCAGGCAGTCGCGTTCGAGGTCGAGCCATTCGGGAACCTGCTTGCCCGAAAGAATGCGCTGCCAGAGTTCCAGGCGTTCTACGGCGCGGGCGTCGGGGAATTTGCCGCCGTCGCGTTGCAGGCGGATGGTGCCGATCTGGATCTTGTTGCCGACGATGCGGCGGACTCTTTCCGAGAGCGCGGGCCATTCCGATTCGTCGAAGAAATCGTAACGGATTTCGATCGCGTCGCAATTGTCGAGGTCGAGACGCACGGGGTGGAATAAGTCCTTTTCGGCGGCTTCGAGAACGTCTGGGCCTACAAGGCCAACAAGGTATTTGCGGGAATCGGATGGCATGGCGCAAATATAAAAATTATGCGAGTTTCCAGTCGAGTTCCTGGCCGGCGGCGAGCGGGACCACGCCGTTTACGATTGATGGCACGGTCCATTTTTCGCGGACGACCTCGATTTGCTTAGTCGTGCGCGGAAGGCCGTAGAAGTCGGCGCCGTAGCCGGCAATGAAATTCGGGAGCTTGTCGAGGTGGCCAGCCCGTTCGAATTCTTGCACCAGAAGCGGAATGGCGACCGGGGCGCTGTAGACGCCGGCTGCGCCGCAGGGGCATTCCTTTTTGCCCAGCTGGTGCGGCGCAGAGTCCGTGCCGAGAAAGAACTTGGGGTTGCCGCTGAAGGCGGCTTCGCGGATGGCGGCACGGTCTTCCGGCCGCTTCGGTAAGGGCTTGCAAAAATGGTGCGGCCGTAAGGCGTCCCCGACGATATCGTCAAGAGTCATCATCAGGTGGTGCACGGTAAAGGTGGCTGCCACGTTTGCAGGCAGGCGCTTGACTGCCTCGACCGACTTCGCCGAACTCAGGTGCTCAAAGACGATTCTCAACTTCGGGAATTTTTCGGCCAAGGTCTCTACGCGCTTGATGAAGGCGCTCTCGCGGTCCAGGCAGAATTCGCCCGGTTCTTCGCCGTGCACGCACAGCACAAGGCCAAGATGCTCCATCATGGCGACCACGGGGAAGATTCCCTCGAAATCGCTGATGCCGTCGGCGCTGTTGGTGGTCACGCCGGCGGGATAATACTTGCCCGCCACAACGCCGACCGCCATCATGTCCTTCAGATCTTGCTCGGTGTAATTCGGATTCAGCTTGAACGTCATGAGCGGGACAAAGTCGGGGCGTACGGCCTTTGCCGCATCCAAGATCTGCGTCTTGTAATCGGCAATCGCCTTCGCAGATGTCATTGCAGGCACCGTGTTCGGCATGATGATGGCTCGGCCAAATTGCTGAACCAAGTCGCGTACATAACCGGGCATTAAATCGCCCTGGCGCAAATGCGCATGAAAGTCGTCGGGTAGAGGGAGAAACATTTTGAAATCCTTTTGTAAAATGTGTAGTGTGGGATGTGGAATGTGTAGTGTGTAATGGTTAATTATTCATTTGTCATTTCACATTTCACATCGCGGCTTCGCCGCTCTACCCGCTATTGCGGAGGTCGCGGAACAGTTCCCTGGAAATTTCGCTGTCGGAGTTGAGCCAGTAATCGAAGGGCTTGGGCTCCGTCAAAGTCTTGCGGTGCAAAAAGCAAATGTTGCAGCCGAGTTCCTTG
This sequence comes from Fibrobacter sp. UWB1, assembly GCF_002210325.1. Classification (NCBI taxonomy): domain Bacteria; kingdom Pseudomonadati; phylum Fibrobacterota; class Fibrobacteria; order Fibrobacterales; family Fibrobacteraceae; genus Fibrobacter; species Fibrobacter sp. UWB1. The sequence continues at coordinate 102,383 of NZ_MWQL01000014.1, read as the reverse complement.
GAAATCATCAAGTCGTGAGTCACGATAAGGATCGTGGTTTTAAACAGCGTACGCATGTTGTCAATCAGCGGCAGCAAGTTACGGCGGTTATAGTTGTCAAGACCAGCTGTCGGTTCGTCCATCAACAAAAGCTTCGGGTCCATGGCCCAGCTGCGGGCGATTGCCACACGCTTTTGCATGCCCATACTGAGCATGTGCGGGAACAAGTCGGCTTCGTCGCGCACGCGCATCAAGTCCATGGCCATGTTGATTTTTTCTTCGATTTCGGCGGCTGTTCCCATCTTGTGGTAACGAAGCGGGAGCGCGATATTGTCGCGCACGCGCAAGTTCGAAATCAGGGCCCCGTTCTGGAACACCATTCCCACCTGACGCTTGGCGACTTCCAAGGCTGTTAACTTTTCGGGCGGGATATATTCGCCGAAATAGTAGATGTTTCCGCGGGTGGGGCGGGTAAGCCCGGCAATGACTCGGAGCAGAGCGCTCTTTCCTTGACCGGAAGGTCCGCCAATGCAAATGGTTTCGCCGCGTTTTACCGAAAGGTTGACGTTCGAGAACAACTCCTTTTGCGGGTCCATTTCGATGCCTCTGAAATACCCCAAAATTCTCGGCTTAGAGAACATCGCTCCTACGAGGTCCCTATAGGCGAGGTGGATATCTTCCATTCTTAAGGCTTCGTCAAACATTAGATCAGCTGGTTGAGGTTGTTCATGTAGTCCACTAAGTAGAATATCGAAATAATCACATCGGCAATGACAACGTACAGGAACGATTTAATCACGGAGCGCGAAACGGCCTTGGGCACCTGGCGCACGTCACGCGGAATGTTCAGGGCCTGGTAGCAGGCGTTGGTGGTAATGATGGCGCCAAAGACAAGGGGCTTTACGACGATAAAGAGGAAGTCATCGAGTGTAAGCGCTTTCAGGATTTCATCGGTCAGATAAGTCCAAGTCAGCTGAATGCTGGACATTTCGCTTTGCATGACGCCGCTCATACCGCTCATGAAAATCGCGCACTTGGTAAGAATGTATCCGCCGCAAATGGCGCTTGCGCTAAAGAAGATGTTCATGATGAACATGGCGATACAGCCGCCGATCAGGCTCGGCATGACCAAGAAACGGATCGGGTTTACGCCCATGGTGGCAAGCGCGTCGACTTCGTAGTTGATCACCATGCTGCCGATATAGGTCGTGAGCGAAGAACCGCTTCGGCCTGCAATCAAGAACGCTGTAAGGACAGGGCCTAGTTCACGGATGACGACTACCACGATCATGCTGCCCACGAAGTCGGCAAAGCCCATCTTGCCCATCATCGAAATCACTTCGATAATGGTGATGGTTCCGAACAAGGTAGCGACGACAATAAGAATCGGGAAAATTTCGACGGCCGTAAAATACGTCTGCATGATGATATTACGGGAGTCGGTCTTTAAACTACGGTTTTTGGCGAATATACTGGAGATGGCCCTGAAGAACAAGGCGATTTGTTGGCCGAAGGGACGGCGCAACAAGAACAGGCCCAGCAAATGGAATGCCTTTGCAGGGGCTGTGAATCGCTGCCAGTTTCTAGGGCTCCTTACTCTCATTCTTCTGTTCGATCGCTTCCAAAATTTGGTGCCACAAGTCGCCGAGTCCGAATTTCTTGAAAGAGCTCACGCTCAAAGGATTCTGGTCGAGCCCGAATTTTTCCTTGATGCTGCGGAGTCCTTTTGCAAGTTCCGACTGGTTTGCCTTGTCGCGTTTGCTTGCAACGATCAGTACGGGGCAACCGCTGGCCCGAATGGCTTCGACCGTCTCGATGTCGATAGCGTGGCCGCCGTGGCGCACGTCTACCAAATATACGAGTCCTTTCAGGTCTTTACACTTTTCCACGTATTCACGGATAAAGTCTGCCATTTGGTCGCGTTTGGCGTTGCTGACTTTTGCAAAGCCTACACCTGGTAAATCTACTAGAAAAAATTGCCCGTTGACTTTGAAAAAATTCAATTCGCGGGTTTTTCCGGGGGTTCTGCCTACTTTTACCAGGTCTTTTCGGCCCATCAGGGCGTTCATGAGCGAAGATTTGCCCACATTGGAGCGTCCAAGGAAGGCTATTTGCGGTAAGCGTTCTTCGGGAAGGTGCTTGATGCTTGTCGAACCTTTGACAAATTCAGCGGAGACGATTTTATAGTCGCCTACCGTGACAGGGCCGTGATGAACGGTCTTGGGCGGTAAATTCGCCTTTGTCCCTTTCGGTGATTTTTCCATCATAAGCTGACTCTCCCTTCGAATGCGCGGAGCATGGTGACTTCGTCGACAAATTCCAGGTCCGAACCCATCGGGATTCCGCGGGCAAGGCGCGTGCGCTTGACGTTTACGCCTTGAAGCATGTGGTCGAGCATGAGCGCGGTGCTGTCGGCTTCGGGGCTAGAACCTAATGCAAATATAAGTTCTTCGATGCCTTCGTCCTTAATGCGCTTTACCAGTTCGGGCAGGTGCAGGTGCTCGGGGCCGATCCCGTCGAGGGGCGAAATCACGCCGCCCAGAACAAAATAGGTGCCCTTGTAAATGCCCGAGCGTTCAAAGGGGACAATGTCGGAGCTTTTTTCGACTACGCAAATGCACTTGGAGTCGGGCCTTGCCTTGCATACAGGGCACAGGTCTTCGTCGGTGAATGCGTAGCAGCGTGGGCAGGGGTGTACGTTCTTCTTGGCGTTCAGCAAGTTCGCCGAGAACCGTTCTACATCGCCTTCGTTTCTGGAAAGAATATGATACGCAAGCCTTCGGGCGGTCTTCTGCCCGATTCCGGGGAGCGATGAAAATTCCCCGATTAACGCTTCAAGACTTTGCGGCTCAATGTTCATTGGCAAAACTATAGGATTCGTTGAGGCAGAGTTTCAGTTGTGCAAAATGGATGCCTTCTTCCTTGAGACATGCCTGGATGGCTTCGCGGTCGTCGAGTTCCACAGCGTCTGCGAGGCGGAGCAGCGTGCCGAGGCGGCCCGTGCGGTTGAGGAGGGCGTCCTGCATTTCGTCGTCGGCAGGGGCGTCCGGCAAGATTGTTTCGAGCGGGGCGCGCACGAGAGCGTCCATGCGACTGATGAGCCCGACCATGAATGCCTTGGCACAGAAGTCGTCGTTGTTCTCGTCGATGCAGCGGGCGAGACTTTCCATGAACTTCGCGCGGTGGCTTGCGTTCTGGAACAAGGGCGAGGCCTGCGGCGTCATACCGAGTTCCGGGCGGGCGTACAGCATAAGCATGAGCCATTCCTGGATGCGGCGCATGCCGACCCACACGATGGCGTCCTTGACATTGTCGATGCGGCTATGGCGGGTCTCGGAGTCGGAGTTCACGAACCGGAGCAGGTTCTGGGCGATGTCTTCGTGCTTGGTAAGGCTTTCGACCATGTCTTCGAGGCTGGGTCTCGACTTGATGCGGAGCAGCAGTTGCAGAAGCGTTGCCGAGGTCGCGTCGATTTTACGGCCGGTCACCAGTTCGGGCTTTGCAAAGAAGAATCCCTGGAAGTAATCGTAGCCCGCTTCTTCGCAGCGTTTGAATGTGGCTTCGTCTTCCACCTTTTCGGCCAGGAGCTTGATTCCCATGGTCTTGAAGAAGACTGCGGCTGCGTTCATGGATTCTTGCGAATTATCCACCACGTCCATCTTGACGTAGCTTACGTACGGGAACAGCGGCTTGAAGCGGGTGATGAATTCGTCGTTGAAAATAAAGTCGTCGAGCGCTAGTTCGAAACCTAGGGCCCTGTAACGCTGGACGGCCTTGACGATTGCCTCGTCGACTTCCACGTCTTCGAGAACCTCGAGTACAAAGTACTTGGGGTTCAAAAGTCCGAACAGGTTGTCGAGCAGCATGTTGCGGCTGCAGTTCACGAAGGCCTTGTTGTTTCCGATCAGGCGTTCGATGCCGATATTGTTCAGAACGTTTTCAAGCACCTGCGCCGTGGCGAGCACGTCGCTTGCAATGATGGCGATGTCGCTTTCGGGCGAATCGCGAAACAGAAGCTCATACGCGTAAATCTTACCCTCGCGGTCGAGGATAGGCTGGCGTGCTAAGTAGGCGAGTGTTTGCATGTCTTAAATACGAGCGCTCTTGATCCCGAACAGGAGAATGCTGCGTGCGCCTGCGTCCCAAAGCTTGTCCATGATGGCATTTGCTTCGTCTTGCGGGACCATGGCCTTCACGGAGTACCATTCGCGGCCGTGGAGCTTGGTCACCGTCGGGGCGTCGAGGCCCGGCGTGAGTTCGCATGCTTTCTGGAGCAGTTCGGAGGGGCAGTCGTATTCGATCATCATGTACGACTGGGCAACGAGCTTGCCTTCGATGCGGCGGATCAGCGTGTGGACTTCTTCGAGTTCGGTCTTCTGCGGGTTGCAGAAGAGGGCGGCGTTGCTACGGAAGAGCGGCTCGCCCACAATGCGAAGTCCTGCCTGCTTGAGTGTCGTGCCGGTTTCGACCACGTCGACAATGGCATCTGCCACGCCGAGACTCACCGAGATTTCGACGGCGCCTTCGAGCACCACGAAATCCATCGGCTTCTTGTAGAAACTTTCCACGATGTTCGGGAAGCTGGTGGCGATAGTGGAATTCTTCAGTTCATCGAGGGACTGCACCGGGCTCTCGTTCGGCACGGCGGCGCACATCTTGGAGGCGCCATAAGGCAGGTCGAGAACCTTGACCGCCGGGCTCTTGGCTTCGGCGTTAAAGTCGATACCTGTGATACCGGCATCGATAATGCCGCGGCCCACGTACATGGGGATGTCGCTGGGGCGCAGGAAGAAGAATTCGATTCCGTTCTTGGTATCGAGTTGGGTCAAAGTCTTGTAGGGCTTGGAGGCCTTGTAACCGCAAGCCTTCAGAAGTTCCTGGGTGGGCTCAAAGAGCATGCCCTTGTTGGGGAGAGCGACCTTAATCATAGTTTAGCGTACACTTCTTCGAGGGTGAGACCTTTTTCGGCCATCATAACGGCCACGTAGTAAAGAACCTGCGAAAGTTCGAGGCACTGGGCGTCGCGGCTTTCGAAACGTGCAGCCATCCAGCTTTCAGCGGCTTCTTCTACCAGCTTCTTGCCGATGCCGTGCGGACCCTTCTTGAACAGTTCCGTTGTGCCCTTACCTTCGGGCATATCCTTTTTGCGCTGGCAAGCCAGTGCGAACATCTCTTCAAATGTCATAATGGACCTCTTTAATTTTTTCAGAGGTAAAGATAGAAAATCTCTAGTTTTCCACCATGTTGCGAATCTGGTTCTTGCCCTGATTCTTTGCCGAAACGACAAGCTCGTCTACCCGGAATAGCAACTGCTTGACATCGGATGCCGATTTTGAATTGCAGGGGAGAAGCCCGCCGCTAATGGTGAGTTGCAGTTCCGGGTGTTCTTCGAAGGTAATCTGGCGCACTGCCTTGCGAATGGATTCGACCTTTGCGTACGCTTCTACTTCGGAACCGGCATTAATGAGATAGATGAATTTTTCGCAGCCGAAACGGGTGACAATTTCGCCCGTCGTCTCGTCTTCGCTCTTTTGGATGAGCTTGCCGACGGTGCAAATGACGGTGTCGCCAAAGCTGTGTCCGTACTTGCTGTTAATTTGTTTAAAATCGTCCATGTCGAACATGGCGATAAAGTAGTCATTGCGGTGTTTCCAGACGGTTTCGTCTAGGAACTTGAGCAAGTACCTGCGATTGTAAAGGCCGGTAAGGGAATCCCTGACCGACAGGTAGTCGAGTCGAGCCACCAGCTTTTCGCTTTTTTCGCGTTCCTGCACGTAAGACATGAGCGAGAACGAACCGACTGCAAAAAGCGTAATGCCGGTCAGAATATGGGTGACCAGAATGTCGAGGAAGGCTCCGTCGCGGTCAAGCGTGGTGTAGAGCATGTCCGGTTTTTTCCAGGATAAGTAGATGATGGTAGCCTGGATCAACAGCGAAATGATAAAAGAAATGTTCTTGGCGCGTCCGCGGACTGCAAAGGCAATCAGCGCAAGCGAGGTGATGCAGTAAAGGGGCATGCCGCTGGTGATGCCGCCGCAAAATAGGAACAGCATGGGCATTAGAAAGCAACTAAGCGCACAACACATGACCAGGTAGCACTGGTTGTAGAGTGTTGTTTTTACGGCGACAAAGGCGATTACGAAGCAAAGTACGGCGCAACCGAGACTTGCAAGCGATGCTGAAAAGTTCAGCCCCTCGTAAATGGTAAAAAGAGCAGAACAGGTCGCTACCAAAGTGACGACCACTAGTATTGACCAGAACATTTTACGTTCCAGCGTGTCCTGATTCCCCCAGAATTGTTTAAAGGACTTTATCATATAGATGTAAAACAAATATAACTTGATATAATTTGAATCGGAATGGGCTAGTGGGCTTTTTATATCTTATTTTTTGATATCAACGGTGTCATCCTGTGCAAGTTGTTATATTTCTGTCAACGCCAGGAACGGCAAATTTCAATTTTTTGCAGGTTTAGTATGGAACTTACACCTTTGGATATCCGAAACCAGAACTTCCACAAGAAGAATCTCGGGGGAATCGATCCCGAAGAGGTCAAGGCTTTCTTGGAAACAGCTGCCAACGCATTTGAACAGATGTCCAGAGACAAGACCGACCTTACGGAACGCCTGAAGGTTGCCGAAGAACGCGTGAATTACTATCGCCAGATCGAAAAGACGATTCAAGACGCCGTAGTCACCATGCAGAAGACGGTGGACGAAGTCAAGGCTACTGCCGAAAAGGAAGCTGAAATTATTGTTGCCGAAGCAAAGGCAAGAGCGGTCCGCGAGGTGGAGTCCACCAAGAAAGAGGCTGAAGAACTCCGCATGGAAATTGAACAGCTTAAGCAATTGCGTACAAACTATTTTATTCGTTGCCGTGCCTTGATTAGGGGCCAGGAAGAGCTCTTGACGGCCATGGAAAATGACCAGCGCATGCAGGAAGAGCTGAAAGCTCGCCCGGCAGCACCGGGGAACGTGCTCGCCTAGTACTTTATGCGAATAAATATCAAGGTACATGCCCGGAGCAAGCGCGAAAGCGTGAGTGAACTCCCGGACGGGAGCTACAAGGTCGAAGTCAAGGCTCCTCCGGTAGATGGGGCGGCGAACGAAGCCATCTGTGAACTCCTGGCAGACCATTTTGGAGTGCACAAAAGGGATGTTTCGGTAGTTTCGGGCGCTACAAACAACAAAAAAATAGTGGAAATTATAAAGTAGGACTCTTGGGAGTCCTTTTTTTATTTATTTTAGAAGTATTAAGAAGGATGTATTGGGTCAAATGAAAACGGCTCTCAAAAAGTTTTTTGATTTTGAAAACGGCTCCAGCTTAAAAAGCGTGGTATTGCTCATTATTGCTGGCCTGTTATTGAACATCATTCCGGCGAAGATGGCTCTCGCCCTCCATTTGCCGCTTTACTTGGACTGCCTGGGTACCATCATTACCGCCATGCTTGGCGGAAACCTGCCGGCAGTCATCGTCGGTTTTACCTCGAATGCGATTAACGGTATTTCGGACCCCGTGACCATGTTCTACGGGGTGATCAGTATTTTTATTGCAGCCCTTGCAACATTCTTTTACCACCAGCGCTTTTTCAAGAACATTCCGCGCCTGTTTGTCGTGATCCTTTCGTTTGCCTTGATCGGCGGCGGAATCGGATCTGTATTTACCTATTTCCTGTACGGATTCAATTTTGGCGAAGGCATTTCGGCTCCGTTCTCGATTGCATTCCACGAAGTCCTTGGCTGGAGCAAATTTACTTCGCAGCTTTGGGCCGACATTGTCCTCGACTTTTTTGACAAGGGCGTTGTCGTTATTTTTGCGGTGTTCCTTTTCCGCTTTATTCCCCGCTTCATCAAGAACCACTTGAATAGGGTGTTCCTGCGCGTCAACAGCAACGATGTCATGAAGAAGATGGTACGTCATTCCTTGCTCCGCAAGGTGGTGTACATGGTGATTGCGGCTGAAGTTCTTTTGGGCGGCCTCGCCTGTACGATTGGCTTTTTCTTGTACCGCGAAAACTCCGTCAATAGCTTTATCGGTATTGCAAATGGTGTGACCAAGGCGGCGTCTACGGCAATTGATCCTGAAAAGGTCGAAGATTATATAGCCCGCGGCTACGAGGTCGATGACTATGCGTTTGTGAGGAAGGTCCTGCACTCTATTAGAGAAAGCTTCCCCCAGACCAAGTACCTGTACGTGTACCAGATTCGGGAAGACGGTTGCCATGTGGTATTCGACTTGGATACCGAAGATGAACCGGGAAGTTCTCCGGGCGACGTTGTGGAATTCGATCCGAGTTTTGAACCGTATTTGTCGACTCTTTTGGCCGGCGGCGAGATTGAACCGATTATCTCGGATGACAAGTACGGATGGTTGTTGACCGTATATCGACCGATCCGCAATTCGTCGAACAAGACGGTTGCCTATGTTGCGGCTGATATCTCGATGGAAAATATCATTCGCGACGAAGCAATCTTCTTTATCAAGATGCTTTCGCTGTTCTTTGGTCTTTCGATTATCATCATGAGTATCGTGCTTGAACTGGTGAAGCGCGGCGTTGTGATTCCCATGAACCAGATGTCCTTGGCCGCAATGAAGATTGCAGCCAATACGACTCGAGCCAGCATGCTTGAATCCGAAAAGGTGGACCTTGAAAGCATTAGGGATAGCGTGGAACGCCTCGGGAAAATCGGGGTCAAAACTAGCGACGAAATTGAGCACTTGTACGAGTCCATCTATACGATGGCGAGCGATACCTATAACTTTATCCAGCGTGTGCAGGAACAGAACGAACGTATCCGGCGCATGCAGGAAATCATTATTATGGAATTCGCTGAAGTGGTTGAAGCCCGCGACAAGAGTACGGGTAACCACATTAAGAAAACGGCCGAATACGTGGAGGCGATTGCCTTGCAGCTCAAGGCCGAAGGCAAGTTCAAGGATGTGCTCACGGATGCCTACATTGAAAAACTGAAACGTGCCGCTCCGTTGCACGATATCGGCAAGATTGCCGTGTCGGACTTGATTTTGAACAAGCCGGGTAAGCTCACCGATGAAGAATTTTCCATCATGAAGAGCCATACCACCGAAGGTTGGAAGATTTTGACCAAGATGGTGGAAGATGCCGGCGATACAATCGATGCGGACTACATGGTCGAATCGATTGACATGGCGCATTATCACCACGAAAAGTGGGACGGCTCCGGCTATCCGACCCACATCAAGGGCGAAGAAATTCCGCTGTCTGCAAGAATCATGGCGGTGGCCGACGTGTTCGACGCCTTGGTGGCAGAACGCGTGTACAAGAAACCGTTTACCTACGAAAAGGCGATGGCGATTATTACCGAAGGTGCGGGTAAGCATTTTGACCCGGATATCGTGGAAGCCTTTACGCATATTTCGGAAAGACTATACGGCGCAAGAACCAAGCTGCCCCCGCAGCCAGAAGGAGTGATTGCGAATGCTGATGCTGGTGCCGCTCCGGAACAGTCTAAAAGTTAAATAGGAGAAACCTATGTTTAACAAGATGAAGTGGACCGCTGCTATGTCTGTATTGGCGGCTTCGATGGTGTTTACCGCCTGCAACGAGCAGGATGCAAAGAAAGAATCGCCCGAAACGGCTAAAGCTGCGAAATCCGCCGAAGTCGCGGCGAGTGCGCCCTCGAAGTCCGTGGTGGTGTATTTTTCGCAGAATGGAGCAACCAAGAAACTCGCCGATATTTTCGCGAAGGCGAAGAACGCCGATGCCGTGGAACTCAAACTCGTGACGGCTTACCCGTTGACTTACGACAGCACTGTTGCCGCGGTTGGTGCCGAACGTGAAAGCAAGCAGTGGCCTGCTCTTGAAAACGCGAAGGTGGATATTGCCAAGTACGATACGGTTTACTTGGGTTACCCGATTATGTTCGGGAGTTTCGCTCCGCCGATTTACACCTTCCTCGATTCGAACGAGCTGAGCGGCAAGGTGGTGGTGCCGTTCTGCACGTATGGTAGCGGTGGCCGTAAGGCTTCTGCCGAAGAACTCAAGACACTCGAACCGAATGCGAATGTGACGCTTGCCTTCGGTATCTCGAACAAGCGCATGACGGCCGAAACCGGCGATTCCGTTGCCCGCGCCGAAGTGGAAACTTTCTTTGCAAATTTGGAAACGGGTAAGACAGATGAAATGCTCATGGGCGGATTTTCGGAACAGCGCCCGCTTACTGCAGAAGATTCTGCCGTGTTTGCCGAGGCGACCAAGGATTACGCTTACCTGAGCCTCAAGCCGCTTTCTGTTTCGACGCAGGTGGTGGCCGGAACGAATTACTTGTTCGTTTGCGAAATGAAAGCCTTCGGTGGCCCGGCAACTCAGACAAACGTGAAAATATTTAAGCCGCTCCCGGGGCGCGGTGCGGCTGAATTGATCGTTGTAGAAAAGTAATTATAAACTTTATTCTTCGACTTCAAATTCTTTTTCTTCTTCAACGGGTTCGGTAGGAATCGTCTCTGCTTCTTGGATGGGGGCAGCGGCGAGTTTCTTTTCGTACTCTTTTTTGATATCTAAGTAGAATTTGGCTCTAGCCGTGCTGTAGTATGGTACTACCCATAAGGAGGCTATGCCGAGCGTGATAATACAAAGTAAGAACCAGCCGATGAAAGAAAGACCGAGAATGAAAAGTTGCATGCGGTGGCCGTACATCATTTTTCGGCTTTCGGTGATTGCTTGCAGGGGGCCGTATTCCGGGTGGTCCATGAGAATGAATTCGGTCATGGCGTAAGAATAGTACTTGATGATGCCGGGGATGATGAGGAGAAGGTACCAGCAGATAAGGAATATTGTCTGTAATATCTCCGTAATGACAAACTTGAAAAAGAATTCGACGTTACGGAATGCCGTGAAAAGTCGTTTATAGGATAGGTGTGTTTTTCGGGCGACGTCGAGGAAACACGCCATGAGACCAAACCACATGCACCAACTAAAGGTTGTTGAAATAATGCCCCAAATGTCGCCGAAAGAACTTCCTTCGTCTGCGATATATTCTGGTAGGGAGAAAAGTGTGTCGAGTAGCATCAACAGAAGCCAGACGATGATGCCGTAACCCCATTTGCCGTGCAAGGCTTCGCGGGCGTAGGCCCTGATATCTGCAGCGGATGCCGCCATTGCTTCTTCGCGGCCTTCGAAAACTTCGGTCTCTTGCTGCTCGACCTGAATATCTTCTTTGTTTTCCATATTAATCCCTTTAAGTTGTATGAACTTAAAGGGAATATATAAAAATTACACCTTCACGTGGAAATAATCGATTTCGGGGTGGCTGATGTAGAGGCCGCTCACGGAGGCCTGCGGGTACATGGCGCCGTTCTCGGTGAGCGATATTCCGACACTGCCGAAATCGATGAGTTTTGCGACGTTGAAGATTTCCTTGATGTTCGGGAGCACGGGGTAGCCGACGGCCGGGCGGATGCCCTTCCAGCTGTTGGTGCGGGCGAGTTCCTGGCTTAGGTATTCGGCGCCGGCTTCGGCGAGGCGGTCGGCGACAGTCTGCATCAGGAGAACGTCGTAGTCGCTGCCGCCCTGTTCGGCCTTCATTTTTTCGAGGCGCTTCACGAAGGCGTCGCTCACGGTGACGGCGAAGGCACCTACGATGTCGCGGAATACATCTTTACCGGCGGGAGCGGCGAAGATGCTTGCGGTATTTGCATTGGCAGGGGCTACATAGTCGCAGAGCGCGAGGCAGGTGCCTTCCGGGTTCTGCTGGCGTGCCGTGGCGACTTCGACAAAGTCGGAGTCGGTGCCGGTACGGCCCGTGTTGAACTTGATGGAATTTTCCGTACCGGCTGCAGGGTAGAACGCCTGCACGGCACGCAGCGCATATTCGGGCTTTGTGAGACTCTTGATAAGTTCTTCGGCGTCGGCCTTGAGTTTCTTTGCTTCTTCCTGGTCCGGCTTGATTTTCCAGGTAAAGAAGAAGTATTCCCAGCTGATAAGCGGGATGACTTTTTCGAGCGCGATGGGCGGGAGTTTGCTTTCGCCCATGAACGGAGGCTCCACCGGCTGGTACTTGCTCCAGTCGCAAAGGTAGCGCCGTTCGAGCGGAGTCTTCTCTGCTGCTGCCATGGCGCTTGCGGCTTCGGTTTGGATGCCGTTTTGCTTGTCGCGAATGCGCTGCTGTTCTTCGCGGTTTTCTTGAATGGTCTGCTCGCTGGTCGCGGGGTCCAAGAGCTTTTGCACGAGGCCCGGGTTACTGGCGGCGTCGCGCACGTGGAATACGGGGCCTTCGTAGCACGGGGCAATCTTTACGGCCGTGTGCGTGGGCGAGGTCGTTGCGCCGCCGACGATAATCGGGATGCGCTGGCCTGCATCCTGCATGGCTTTAGCCACAGTGCACATTTCTTCAAGGGAGGGCGTAATCAGCCCGGAAAGGCTCAAGATATCGGCCTTGTTCTCGATGACCGCCTTCACGATTACATCTTCGGGAACCATCACGCCGAGGTCCACCATCTCGTAGCCGTTACAGGCCATAATCACGGAGACGATATTCTTGCCGATATCGTGCACGTCGCCCTTGACGGTTGCAATCACGATTTTCCCGCGGCTAGAAGCGTTGGCGTCCTTGCCCGCCTCGATGTAGGGTTGCAAGATTTCTACCGCCTTCTTCATGGTGCGTGCGGTCTTTACCACCTGCGGCAAGAACATCTTGCCTTCACCGAAGCGGCGACCGACTTCGTTCATGCCGTCCATAAGCGGGCCAGAGATGATTCCCACCGGGCTATCGCCGCGGTTGATGAGTTCCATCAAGTCGGGCTGAAGCGATGTGGAAGTTCCCTTGAGGAGCGCTTCTTGCAAACGTTCTTCGGGCGTGGTAGGCTTTGCTTCGGCGGCAGCGCTGGCGTTGTCGTCAGAAGAGCTTGCGCCTGTGCTCATGGCGAAAATCGCCTTCGGGTCGTATTTGGTGCCCGATTCCTTGGCGGCAGCGGCGGCTGCGGTCATGCGGCTTGCAATTTCGATGAGCGCTTCGCTTGCATCCGGTTCTGTGTTGTAGATGACTTCGGTAATGGCCATGCGGAGTTCCAGCGGAATCGTCTTGTATTCGATAATCGCGCTGGGGTTCATGATGGCCATGCCCATGCCGTTTGGAATCGCATAATGCAAGAAGGTGGTATGCATCGCTTCGCGCAGGTAGTTGTTACCGCGGAAGGCGAAGGAAAGGTTCGAAAGACCGCCCGAGATGCGCACGCCGGGCAGGTTGTCCATAATCCAGCGGACCGCGCGGATAAAGTCAATGGCGTAAGCGTTGTGTTCTGCCATGCCCGTAGCGACTGTCAAAACATTCGGGTCGTAAATGATGTCGGAGGGGTCGAAGCCGAGCTTCTTCACCATGATGTCGTAAGCGCGGGCGGCAATTTCCACGCGGCGCTCGTAGTTGGTGGCCTGGCCTTCTTCGTCGAAGAGCATCACGATGACCGCACCGCCGAGGCGCTTGATGGTGCGCGCGTGATCGATAAATGCCTGTTCGCCCATCTTGAGGGAGATAGAGTTCACGATGCACTTGCCCTGGGCGCACTTGAGGCCAGCCTCGATGACTTCGAATCGGGATGAGTCCACCATGATCGGCACGCGGCTGATGGCGGGGTCCGATGCGAGCAAGTTCAAGAAGGTCTGCATTTCGGCGGTGGCGTCGAGCAAGCCATCGTCCATGTTCACGTCGATCACATCGGCGCCGTCTTCGACTTGCTTGCGGGCAATGTCGAGGGCTTCTTCGTAATTTTTTTCGTTGATGAGGCGGAGGAACTTCTTGGAGCCCGCCACGTTGCAGCGTTCGCCCACCTTCACAAAATCTTCGGCGTTGCAGCTGTCGGCGCCGTTGCTCGGGCGCACCTGTTCCTTGAACAGCGGCTCGAGACCGGCGAGGCGGAGCAGCGGACTCGTGGCGTACTTGGGCGCGGGCTTGCGGCGTTCGTAATCGGCTGGCAGGGCGTCGAGCATCTTGCGCATGGCGGCGATGTGTTCCGGTGTGGTTCCGCAGCAGCCGCCAATCATGTTCACCAGCTTGTCGTCCAGGTAAACGCCCATCAGGCGCACCATGTCTTCGGGCGTGTCGTCGTAACCGCCGAACTGGTTCGGGAGCCCCGCATTCGGGTGACAGCTAATGTAGCAGGGCGCGACCTTGCCCATGCGGCGCAGGTACGGCACCATACCGTCGGCACCGAGACCGCAGTTCAGGCCAATCGAAAGCGGGTGCATGTGCATCACGCTCACGGCGAACGCTTCTACCGTCTGGCCCGAAAGTGTTCTGCCCGAGGCGTCGCTCACCGTCATGGAGAACATGACTTCTACGGGTTTGAGGTCGGCAGCCGCGGACCCTTCGGCAAGCTCAGGGACCTTGGCTGCGGCGCGTTTTTCCATCACCTTGGTGAATGCGCTTGCGGCGGCCTTCGCGTTCAGCGTATCAAAAATCGTTTCAATCAGGATGGCATCGACGCCTTCATCCACCAGCACCTGAATCTGTTCCAGGTAGGCGTCTTCCAGTTCGTCAAAAGTAATGCTACGGCTCGCGGGGTCGTTCACGTCTTCGCTCATGGAGAGCATTTTACTTGTGGGGCCCACGTCGCCCAGGATGTACACCTGACGGCCGTACTTTTCCATGGCCTCTGCCGCGGCCTGCTTCGCAATCTTCACGGCGGCGCGGTTCATTTCGGCAATGCGGTGTTCCTGATGGTATTCGTGCTGGCTTACGCGCTGGCTCGAGAACGTATTCGTCGTCAAACAGTCCACGCCCGCATCCACATAGCGGCGCTGGATATCGAGAATGATTTCCGGCTTCTCGATGGAGAGCATGTCGTTGTTCGCACCCTTGATTCCGTAAGTCTGAATGACAGAACCCATGCCGCCATCCAGCAGCATCATCTTGCTTTCAAAAGCTTCGCGTAAAGTCATTTTCTTTTCCATGGCACGAACCACCATACTTGTATTTGTTATGCATTTATTTAATTTTATGCATAAATATAGAAAAGTTTTTATTTAGTCTGCATTTCAGCATTGCGAATAATAGGGAATCCGCCACCGCCTTCATCGCTTTCAAAATCGAAGTCGCCTGTAATCGTAATCACGTCCCCTTCGGCGGGGTATTCCTTGGGAAATTCGCGCGGTTTTGCAAGTTCGAAGGCGAGCCCTTGCGAACAACAGGCGAGAGCGTCTTGAATGACGCAACCGTAAAAACGCCGTTCCATTTCCTCGTCGTAATAGCTCGAAAAGATTCCCTTCATCTTGATATGCTTTCCGAGATACTTGCTCGGGTACATAACCATTTGGTAAACTTGTCCGTAGACCATGGTCCCGCTCATACGGGAAATGTCAATGTCGTATTTCTCTTTACCGCCGGGTTCCTTTGCAAACAAGGCCGCAAAGGCAAGCAGAACGGCAAGAACTACTTTGAACAATTTAAACACCTCTGCCCTGAATCAGGCTGATGGAATAGAAGAGGCCGAATGCCACAATATCTGCCGCCACGATGGTGGAACCTACGGGAGTGCCTGCAAGGATTGCGACGACGATTCCGATAAGCGAGCACACGACCGAGATGATGGCCGATGCAACCGTTACCGCGAAGAAACTCTTGAAAATACGCATGGCCGAAAGCGACGGGAACACCACCAGGGCCGACACCAAGAGGGCGCCTACCAGGTTCATGGCAAGAACGATGATGACGGCCACGATGACAGCGATCAGCAAATTGAAAATCGTCGTGTTGACGCCGGTCGCCTGCGCAAAATTCTCGTCGAAGGTGATGGCAAAAATCTTGTGGTAGAAAAGAATGAATACGACGAGGACAGCAATCGAGAGTGCAACGCACAGGTAGACTTCTTCTACCCGAAGCGTCAGAATAGAGGTGGAACCGAAAAGCGTCGTGCAAACGTCACCTGAAATATTCGCCGAAGTCGAGAAAACGTTCATCAATAGATAACCGATGGCAAGGGCTCCGACCGAGACCATGGCGATGGCGGCATCTCCCTTGATGCGGGCATTTTTCCCTGTACACAACAAGAGTACTGCCACCGCGACCGTCACCGGCAAGATGAGTAGCATGTTGTTCGTAATCTTGAGTACCGCTGCAATAGAGAGCGCGCCGAAGGCGACATGCGAAAGGCCGTCACCGATGTAGGAGTAACGCTTGAGCACCAAGGTCACGCCCAGGAGCGACGAACAGAGCGAAACGAGAACGCCCACGATAATCGCATAGCGAACGAAAGGGAAATCTAGATAGAACGAAAGTTTTTCGATAAGTTCGGGCATAAAGGTTTGGGGTCGCGCTTACAGCGCTTTGAGGTATGAGGTTTGAGGAAGTTGCGACATGAACCTTTTCATTTTTCCTTAGTTGAAATCTTGTTGAAGTCCAGCACGCGGGTGGCATCGTCGAGGGCTGTGTCTACATCGTGAGTGACCATGACGACAGTCATTCCCTTCTGATGCAGCTCTTCGATGATGCGGTACATGGTTTCCGTAGATTCCGGATCGAGGCCTGTCACCGGTTCGTCGAGAAGCAGCAGGCGTTCGGCGGCGCACAGGGCCCTCGCTAAAAGCACGCGCTGCTTTTGGCCCCCCGAAAGCTCGCGAAAGCAAGATTTTGCGAGGCTTTCGGTACGGGTTAGCGCCATGCATTCCATGGCGCGATCCCGGTGCGCCTTTCTGTAGAATGGCAACAAGCGGTGCTTTCCTTGGAATGCCGACAGCACGATTTCTTCGACGGAGGCCGGAAAATCTTTCTGCACGATCGTCATTTGCGGCAGGTAGCCGATTTGATTTCGGGAGAGGCCGTCGCAGAGCTCGATGACTCCCGATTTCGGCTTGAGTAGCCCCGCGATTCCCCTCAAGAAGGTCGTCTTTCCGGAACCGTTGCGGCCCACGATGCACAGGTAGTCACCTGCGTTTATGTCGTAGTCCAGATCGCGTACCAGGTCCTTGCTCCCGTATCCGAGAGTCAACTGGCGACACTTAATAAGGGTCTTCGCATTACTCATCACACATTCCACATTATTTAATTGCTTTCTTCAAAACTTCCAAATTTGATTGCATCACGCTCAGGTAGTCCACGCCGGATTGCATCTGCGCATCCGTCACCGACTGCATCGAATTCAGCGTAAGAACCGGCGTTTCCTTTGACTTCTTGCTGGCGTCAAGAATCGCACGGGCAATTTTGCCGTTGCTTTCGTCAATCGTGAAAATCGCGGGGAGCGCGAGCGAATCCATCTTGCCGGCCAAGAAGGCTACCGTCTCGAAACTCGCTTCGCTTTCGGCGGAACAGCCAACAAACGCGGCAAAATACTTAATGCCGTAATCATCCACCAGATAGCGAAACGGAAAACGGTCGCCAAAGAGAATTGTCTTTAACGAAGCGCTGTCTGTTGCTGCACGGTATTGGGCGTCCAGGGCGCTGATCTTTGCGATGTAAAGGCCCGCATTCATGTGGTATTCCGTAGCGTGCGCCGTGTCTACTTTCGAGAGGGCATCGGCAAGGTTCATCACCAGCAGTTCCGCGTTTTTCAGCGAGAGCCAAATGTGTTCGTCGTTTTCGGCTTCTTCGTGGTGATGATGCCCGTCTTCGTGTTTTTCGGCTTTTTCGCCGTGTTCATGGTTCTCTTCTGCGATTTCTTTCGTCTCTCGTCCCTTCGGCAAGCTCAGGGCAGGCTTTTCGTCTTTCGTCTCTTCCTGCATGCCTTCCACGACTTCTTCTTCCTTGACGCGGTCGCCTAAAGCTTCCATCAGGTTCACTTGCACGCGGCCATCCTTCGGCGTTGCTTTCAGCGCTTTCTCGATCCATTCGTCGGATTCACCACCTACGAACACCACCATGTCAGCGCTTGCGATTGCTGCGATATCCTGTGCCGAGGGCTTGTAGCTGTGCAAGTCGGTACCGTTCTTGATAAGCAGTTTCAGGTTTACTGCGTCCAGACGGTCTCCGAGGATGTTCTTCAGCCAGTCGTACTGCGGATAGATAGTCGCGACAATTGAAACCTTCTTCTGTGCGGGCGCTTTTTCGTTCGATTCCGCGCTGCAAGCGACAAACATCAGCGCCATCGCCAAAACAAACATTGCAAATGCTGCAAATTTCTTCATAATAAGTCCTTTGCCCAATCGGGCCAAAATTTGAATTGATGCTTTATTGTTCGTGGCACTTGTCGTGCCCTGTGCGCCAATCAATTCAGTAAAAGGACTTTCTGTGAAACAAGAGTTGTCGACGGCGAAACCGCCGCCCTAAAGCAAGCCAGTTTGAAATAGAAAAACCGTAACGCAAGTTCGAACGGCGCTACCACCAGTTCCATACAGAACGAAATCAGTTCCAGGCAACGGTGGATGTGGTGGCACACGTGGCAGTGCTCGCCGTGGCAATGGTGCTCCAAGTGCCTCGCGACGTAGAGCGAAGCGAGTGCCACGAGCAATTTGTTCATCAGGGCGTTAACCATGGCGCCTCCGCGAACAGCCGGAACAGCGCCCGAGCAGCACGGACTGTTGTTGGTCCAGCTCGAATCCGCTGCGCTGTACCGAAAGCTGCAGAACCTTGAGGGCGGGGCCTTCCAGGTGGAAAAACTTGCCGCATTCCTTGCATACGAGGTGCATCTTTTCTTCGCATTGGCCTGGGCCCGTGTAGCGGTATTGCAACTCGTTGTTTTCGGCAGCTCCGACAATCTGGATCATTCCTGCTTTTTCGAGCCTGGAAAGGTTCCTGTAAATGGTACTCAGCGAAACCTCGGACAGACTCTGGGCCAACTCGGAGGCCTTGAAAATCCGGTCGGGATTTTCAGCCATGTAATCCATGATCATCTGTCGGGTCTGAGTTTTGTATTCCATTTTCAACGCCAAAATTGCGAACGATTCGCAAATATAGTAAAATTGCGAATGATTTGCAATTTGTGAGTTGACAAAAGCCTAAATTCCTTTTTTTTGGGGAATTTACCCCATTTTGGCCTTTTTGTGACCAGTGTCACAATGCACTTGGATAAAACGTCCATGCGAATTTCACCCTCGGTATATGTTTCTTTACCTGCAAAGTCTATTTTATTATTGTAAATATACGGGTAAATAATTATGGTTACGTTTTCTGACATATCGGATTATCGCGACTTCTTGAAGGAGTACTACGACCGTAGGAAAGCCGAAATGCCTTTCTACTCGTACCGTATGATGGGGGACAAGCTGGGATTGGATTCCAGCTACCTTTATCGCGTGTTGCAGAAAAAGCAGCACTTGCCGGCTCATGCACTCCCTGCCGCGAAAGAAATCCTTGATCTGTCCGGTCGTGAGGCCGAATACTTTGACTTGCTGTTCTCCGCAGCAGTAACCAAGGACAAGGCCAAGCGCGAAGAGCTGATGGCAAAAGCCCTCGATCTTCGGGATGTGGACCGCCACAGCCTGCAGGCAGCCGAACTCAAGCTGCTTCAGAACTGGTGGATTCCGGCCGTGCGTGCCTACCTCGAACTGAACGGTGGCGTGGTTAACGTCAAGCAGATTTCTAGGGACCTGTGCCCCCCGATTACCGAGGCCCAGGCCCAGGAAGCGATCGATACCTTGCTGGAAGTCGGCTTGGTCAAGAAGATGGCTTCGGGCAAGTTGGCTGTTACGGACGCCCATTTGACCGTGGGTGGCCCCGAAAAGAAGCAGGCTGTTCGTCATTTCCAGAAAGAAGTGCTCTCTTTGGCTAGTGATGCACTGGACAATATTCCTGTTGACGAAAGAAATATTTCTACTCTTACATTGTCCGTAGACCAGTCCTGCTTCGATGACTTGGGTGATATGCTTAGGGAATTTAGGCGTCTGGTCCAGAAGAGGGTGGACAGTGCCAAAAACTCCGACCGGGTAATGCAGCTTTCTATGGCGTTTTATCCGATTGCGCGTAAGGGCGGTGTCCGTACCGTTGATTCTGTGGAGGGCGACAAAAGGGAGTCCAAATGAAGAAATGGGTGTGGCATATAGGTTTTGCAGCTGCAGTGGGAGCGCTCATTGCGGCGTGTTCCAGTAGCAACGGCATTGATCCGAGTGCGGGAACGTCGCTTGAGACAGAGAACTCGGTTGCCGTGGTGCTCGCTGTGAAGCAGAGCGATGGTTCGCCTGCTGCCCGTACCAAGGTCTTGGTGCGCCCGGTCGACTTCTTGGCGGGTGCGAATAATATGGATGTTGTCAAGGACCACAAAAAGGGGGAATCCCCGGTGGTCGTATCCGATTCTACTTTGGGCATCTTGAATCTTGAAACCGACGAGCAGGGCCGGTTGAACCTCAAGAGACTCAAACCTGGTACTTATAATGTGGAAGCACGTCAGGATACTACCAAGGCGTTTGTGCGCGTGGTGGTGACCGATGTGTCCCGTGATTCTGTGTCGATCAAGCTTGAACCGACTGGCGCTGTTTCGGGCCAGGTGTACTTGCCTGAAAACGAATCGTCCGTGACGGTGGGCGTCAAGGGACTTGATTACTTTGTTGAAACGGACGAAGAGGGCAAGTTTGAATTTAAGAGCCTGCCGAAGGGATTGCTTACCCTGGTCGGATTCACGTTCCGTACTTACAAGACTCTCGATATGGACGGCAAGCCGTCGGCGATCAGCAACCTGATGACGGTCGGCTCCAGCAATACGAAGGTGGAGTCCGGCAAGACCTCGAAGAACGTGACGATTGGTCAGAAGCAGGTGCCCGCTTCCGATACGACGGTCAAGGAAGATGTCTACCCGGTTGTGCTTTTTGCCGACTTTGAAGACAGCACTTATGGCTGGTATATTTCTAGGTCCAAGTATGCCGAGGCAGAACTGGATGCCGAAAAGAACGTGGCTGGCCGTAAAGGCATGGTTGCCCACTTCGTGTACCAGAACGATTCCAACGCCAACTGGGCCTTGATGGGACGCGCCTTGAACGAAATGACTGATATGAGTGAGCTTGATTCAGTGGTGTTCTGGGCTCGTTCTGGACTCAGCGATTCTTCCCAGTGGATCAGCGTCTCGTTCGATGTGCTTCTCGATTCGATTGCTCTCGATTCTACCGGTTACGAAAACGGTAAGGCTTGGGTGCACTTGGAACTTGATACCACCTGGCAGCGTTTCGTGGTGACTCCGAAGGACTTGATTGAGCCCGACGAACACAATATCGGTGGCAACATCGGTTGGGATGCTGTCAAGGAACACGTGACGAACCTGAACTTCTTCGGTGGTGGAGTTACGCAAGGGACTCCTTACGAAATGTGGCTTGACGACATCACGATTTACGGTGTCAAGAATCTTGAATAGCCTTTAATCCAATGGATAAAATGTCAATGGAAAGTGTCCTCCGGGACACTTTTTTTTGTGTTTCTGAGGGTAATTTTGGAATAGAAGGTTTGGTTGTGTTTATGCCTTCGAAGGAGTCTTCATGGATTACAGAAAAGTATGGGAATTGACGAGCCTGAAAAAGGCTGCGTGCTTAGTTGCCGGGCTTGCCGCTTTTGGCTTGGCCGACAACCCGATTTCGAGTTATCACTACTTGGCAGACCCGGGTGCCGCTGCCGATGACACCTACTTCTACGTCATTACCGACTCTGACGACCCGGCGGCAGCCAATGCCAACGGCTACAACATCAAGGCCCTCTACGGTTTCCGCACCAAGGACATGAAGAACTGGACCGACTTCGGCATTATCTACGATGCCCGCAAGGTTGACGGTATCGGCGATATCTGGGCATCCGGCATTGCAGTGAACCCCAACGATCACAGGCTTTACATCGTGTTCCCCGATGGCGGTGGTGGCGGCATTGGCCTCATCGGCGCCGACAGCATTGCCGGCCCCTGGACGAACCCTGTTTCGGGCAACAAGAAGCTCATCAACAACTGGGGTGGCGGTATTTCGGACTGCGACGGCATCGGCTGGTGCTTTGACCCGGCAATCTTCTTCGATGACGACGGTACGGGCTACTTCACGTTTGGTGGCGGCAGCAGCGATAGCCGCCCGGCAAATAACAACAACAACGACATTTTCAACATCTACAAGCTCAACAAGGACATGAAGGGCTTCGATGTGAGCACCAAGACTCACCTGAAGATTGGTGGCCCGAAGGCGATGGAAGCTTCTTACATCCATAAGTACAAGGGCAACTATTATCTCTCTTATAGCACGGCCGATTTGCGCATTGCCTACGGTATGTCCAAGAACCCCATGGGCCCTTATGAATACAAGGGCATTTTCATGGGCAACCCGAACATCAACGGCCAGAACATCAATGCGAACAACAACAACCACCATGGCATTGCCGAATTCAAGGGCCATTGGTATGTGGCATACCATGACCGCCGCATTGCAAACGGTTACGACGGCCTGGAAAAGATTCCTGCCGATGACGGCAAGGCGAATCCGGTACCGGCATTCCACCGCAGCGTGAGTGTCGATGAATTCTATTACAATGGCGATGGCACCATGAAGGAACTGACCTTCACGAAGGAAGGCCCGAAGCAGATTGAGAACTTTGATCCGTACGACTGGTACCCGGCTCTCACGAGCTCCAAGCAGAAGGGCATCCGTAGCCGTTCCAACTGGAGCCCGGGCAAGGTCGCTGAGCACCTGTTGCTCCCGCTTTCCACGAAGGAATCCTGGATTCGCGTGTCGGGTGTTGACTTCGGTACGGCAGCCACTGGCTTTACCGTGCAGGCAGCAAGCACTGCCGACGGCAACAAGATTGAAATCCATACCGGTTCTGCAACGGGTACGCTTGCGGGTACCTGTACGCTCAAGAATACCGGCAACAAGTCTACCTTTGCTGAAACCAAGTGCGAAGTGGAAGGCCTGAAGGGTATCGTGGAATCCTTGTTCCTCGTGTTCAAGGGCTCGCAGGATTCGACCATGGCAATCAAGGCTTGGGGCTTCGAAGGAAGCGGCTCTACTCCGCCGACTCCGCAGACTCCTTATGGCGACAAGGCCGTGACGATTCCGGCCAAGATCGAAGCCGAAAACTATGACGTTCCGGGCACGGGCCGCGGTGAAGAAGCGCAATCCTATAGCGACAACGAGTCCGAAAACCAGGGCGATGCCGAATTCCGTACCGACTTGGGAGTCGATATCGTGCTCGGTGGTACCGGCAAGGCTATTGGTTACACCGCTGCTGGTGAATGGCTGGAATACTCGATCGTGGTTCCAGAAGATGGCGAATACGCTTTGAAGGCATCGGCTTCTACCGGTATGGAAAACGGCGCAAGCTTCTGCCTGCTTGTCGATGGTAAGGCTGTGGGCGATACCGTGAAGGTTTCGCAGACTGGCGAAGACTGGAGCGTCTACGAAGAATTCGATGCCGGCAAGGCGACCCTGACCAAGGGCGAACACATTGTCCGACTGGTGATTACCGGCGACAACGTGAATGTGGACTGGTTCTCGATTGGCGAAGTGACCACGGGTATCCATCAGGATGTCAAGCTGAACGCCTCCAAGGTTGCCCAGTACGACGTGTTCGACCTGAGCGGCAAGAAGCTCGCAAGCTTTACGGCCCGCAACATGGTTGAAGCCACTAAGATGTGGCGTGACGGTTCCGTGAAGGGTTCTGAAAAGGCCCGCGGCGTGAACCTGATCCGCAACCGTACCACCGGAATGGTCTCCAAAATCCGCACTGCGAAGTAAAAATTTATAAACAAAACCGTTGACAAAAAGTCAAAGAAAAGTGTCCTCCGGGGCACTTTTTTTGTGCTTATGAAGATAGTTTTAAAGATGGAAGGTGTGGTGTTTTACCTTCAGAGGAGTCCTTTATGGATGTTTGGAATGTGAAAGGCCTGAAGAAGGCCGCGTGTTTGGTCATGGGCTTGGCGGCTTTCGGCCTTGCCGACAACCCGATTTCTACTTACCATTACCTGGCAGACCCGGGTGCTGCCGCTGACGATGAGTACTTCTATATCATCACGGACTCCGATGACCCGGCTCCGTACAATTCTAACGGTTACAAGATTTACGCCCTCTATGCATTCCGCAGTAAGGATATGCAGAACTGGACTGACTACGGCATTATTTACGATGCCCGCAAGGTGAACGGCATTAACGACATTTGGGCATCCGGTATTGCGGTGCATAACGGCACGTTCTACATCGTGTTCCCCGATGGCGGTGGCGGCGGCATTGGCTACATCAAGGCGCCTGCAATCGACGGCCCGTGGACAAACGCCGTGGGTAACGGCAAGGACAAGCTGGTCGGTGGCCGCGGCATTATTGGCTGCGATGGCGTTTCGTGGTGCTTTGACCCGGGTATCTTTATCGATGACGACGGTACGACCTACGTGACGTGGGGTGGTGGCGAAAGCAACAGCCGCCCGAATACCGATAACTTCGATATCGTCAAGTTGAACGACGCGAAGAATGCTCCGGTGGGTAACGGCAGCCACGTGAAGGTGAACAACCTGCCGACCCGCAAGATGCTCGAAGCGTCTTACATCCACAAACACAAGGGTACTTACTACTTCTCTTACAGTACTGGCTGGCAGCAGGGTGCGCCTACCATTGACTACGGCATGTCCAACAACGTGATGGGCCCGTACACCTGGAAGGGCACGATTCTCGGCGACCCGAGCATGAATGGTCGTAGCATTAACGGCAACAACAACCACCATGGTATTGCCGAATTCAAGGGCCACTCCTACGTGGTTTACCATGACCGCCGTATCGCGAAGGGCCACAACGGCCTGGAAATTATTCCGGCAGATGATGGTCAGCCGAAACCGAACGAAGGCTACCACCGTAGCGTTTCCGTAGACGAAATGTTCTACAACGCCGACGGTACGATTAAGCAGGTGGTTTGCACCAACGAAGGCCCGAAGCAGATTGAAAACTTCGATCCGTACGACTGGTATCCGGCTCTCACGAGCTCCAAGCAGAAGGGCATTCGCAGCCGCTCCAACTTTGTCGTGGGCAAGAGGGCTGAACATGTGCTGATTCCGCTTTCGAGCAAGGAATCCTGGATTCGCGTTTCTGGCGTGGATTTCGGTACTGCGGCAACGGGCTTTACGGTCGAGGCTTCGAGTGCTGCCGACGGCAACAAGATTGAAATCCGCACGGGTTCTGCATCGGGAACGCTCGCAGGCACTTGTACCTTGAAGAATACCGGCAGCAAGAACACTTATGCCGAAAACAAGTGCGAAGTTTCTGGCCTCAAGGGCATTGTGAACCAGCTGTTCCTCGTGTTCAAGGGCAATCAAGATTCGACTATGTACGTGAAGGCTTGGGGCTTCGAAGGCAGCGGCACGACGCCGCCGGAACCGCAGAAACCCTTTGGCGGCAAGGCTTGGGAAATTCCGGGCAAGATCGAAATGGAAAACTTTGACGAACCGGGTACAGGCCGCGGCGCTGGAGTCGATTCCTATAGCGACAACGATTCCGACGACCATGGCGCCGAAAGCAATGGCGGCAAGAGCTATCGCGAAGGCACCGGTGTCGACATCTACAAGAAGGCGACTGGCTATGTCGTGGGTTACAACCAGGCCGGCGAATGGCTCGAATACACCGTGAACGTGAAGGAAGCTGGTGACTACACCATGTATGCCGCCGTGGCGTCTGCCAATGCGACCTCCGGATTCCAGCTTTCGATTGACGACAAGAACATCACCGAAGAAATTGCTGTGCCTAAGAACGACGGCGAAGAAAACTTTGATGACTACAACAAGGTCAAGGCGAACGTAACGCTCCCGGCGGGCGAACATATCCTCCGCTTTACCGTCACCGGCGACTGGATGGATATCGATTACATCAACTTTGTTGCTGGCAAGGATGCCGCTGATTCCGACCCGCTCGAAGGTACGACGGCAATCAAGGGCGTGAAACTTGCAAGCGCTTCTACCGCAAGCTTTGACGTGTTCGATTTGACGGGCAAGAAGGTGGCAAGCTTTACGGCTCGCAATATGACTGAAGCTGCCAAGATGTGGCAGAAAGGTTCTGTTAAGGGTAGCGAAAAGGCTCAGGGAATATGCCTGATTCGTAATCGCGCAAACGGCATGATTGCAAAGGTGCGTACTACCAAATAGTTTCCCATAAACACATCCAACCAGGAGGACACCCCCGAATGGGGGTGCCCTTCCTTCCGGAAAAAAACGCTTGATTTTGAAATTACGAGAATGTATTTTAATATCGGGAGTTGTGTTAAAAAGGAGTATAAGATGACAATCCAAAAAATTGCAAAGAGTGTGGGCCTAGCCTTTGGAGTGGTTGGCCTTTGGAGTTCGGCAATGGCCTCGACGGTCAATGTCGACGTAACGGAAGAACACCAGGTCATTCGCGGTTTTGGCGGTATGGTGCATAACCAGTGGCAGGGCGGTGGCGGCCTTTCTGAAGCCGATGCGAAAATTGCCTTTGGTACGGGCGATGGAACACTTGGCCTGAATACGCTGCGTATTCCGGTGTATGCAAATTCCAGTGATTTTAACAAGGAAGTTCAAGCCGCAAAGTATGCCAAAAAGTACGCCGGCGACGACTTTATTCTGTATGCGACGCCGTGGACTTCTCCGTATGCGGGTGCGAACCAGCACATGTCTTCTTCGAACTACCAGAAATACGTGGACCACCTGAACAGCTTTAACGATTACATGAAGAATCAGGGCGTTCCCCTGTACGCCATCTCCATCAGTAACGAACCGGACTGGTGCCATGAATGGGCTTGCTGGAGCGCTGACGAAATCTACAACTTCACCAAGGGCTATGCCGATAAAATGCGCAAGAACGGTGTGAAGGTGATTTCGACGGAATCGTTCCGCTACGACAAGAATCTTTACAACAAGGTCTTGAACGATGCCAATGCCCTCAAGAACTGGGACATTCTCGGTGCGCACTTCTACGCCAGCGACAGAAGGACCGGGGACAACTTCTTCCAGTATTCTTTGGCTGACCAGAAGGGCGTGGAACGCTGGATGACGGAACACTACACCGAAAGCCAGGGCAGCGGTAACTACTGGCGCACGATTATGAATACGGGCGACCAGGCAAACGCCAACAAGCGCGATACCGTGAACGCCATGGATGTGGCTTACGAAATCCACCGCGCCATGGTCGTGGGCAATTTCAATCAGTACACCTGGTGGTACATCCGTCGTTGCTATGGCCTGATCATGGAAAAGGACTTTGGCAACAAGCTCCAGATTCCGAGCAACGAAATCGGCAAGATTTCTAAGCGCGGTTACGTGATGAGCCAGTTCGCCCGATTCATCCGCCCGGGTGCCGTGCGCGTGGGTGCTACGGCAAATCCCGAGAAGGAAGTTTTTGCCAGTGCTTACAAGAGTTCCGAAGGCGACTCCGTGATTGTGGTGCTCGTGAACCGCGATTACAAGAATTCCAAGACCGTAACGGTTAACGTGAAGGGTGCCGATGTGGAAACATTCCACGTGTACACCACGAGCCAGGCGAAGAATGCCAAGTATGAAGGTGAAGTCGAAGTGAAGAACGGCTCTGTGACTGTCACCCTGGATGCGGGCAGCTCGGAATTCAAGGACTGCATCGTGACGCTCGTGGGCGTGGGAACGCCTGCAGAACCAGTACCGCGTGAACCGTTCGGTGGCAAGGCTGTGGAACTCCCGGGCAAGATCGAAGCCGAAAACTTTGACGTTCCGGGTACCGGCAAGGAAAACAAGACCTATTACGACTCCGATTCCGAAAACCATGCCTGCACCGACGAAGGCAAGACTGCCGAATGCTCCAAGGTTCGTGAAGATACGGGCGTCGATATTTACAAGAAATCCTCTGGCGCTGTCGTGGTGGGCCATAACCAGGCTGGCGAATGGCTCGAATATACCGTGAACGTGAAGGAAGCCGGCGAATACACCATGACCGCTTCTGTCGCGACGGCCAATTCGGATCCGGGCTTTACGCTTTCGATCGATGGCAAGTCCCTTGCCGAGGTTCCGGTTTCTGGTTCCAGCTGGGATGAATTTAAGGATGTCACGGCCAAGGTGACGCTCCCGGCTGGCGAACATATTCTGCGCCTCGAAGTGACGACCTCCTGGTTCGATATCGATTACCTCAAGTTCGAAAAGCCCTGCGAAGACTGCAATACGGGTATCGCCGACGCTCGCCTGAACATGCCGACCGAAACCGAAAGCTACCGCATTTTCGATATGAACGGAAGCTATCTCGGTGTGGTTTCTGCAACGGGCATGCCGGAACTCCGTGCCAATGCGGCTAGCCTCGTGAAGCGCGGTGGCGCCTACCTGGCCAAGTCCATGAATGGCCGCACCAAGCTCATTCAGGTGGCGAAATAGGCTTTTTGGACGGTTTTAAGATTTGAATGCAGAAACCCGCCTTTTTAGGCGGGTTTCTTGTTTATTTTTCATTACCTTTTGTTGACTATTTATCCATAAATCTTGGCGTTTTTCGCGTGAAATCGGCGTTTTTTGAGGATAATTTTAGGGTATTGCAAAGGAGTGTGTTATGGACCTTAAAAAAGTCTCTGAATTTTTAACCCCGGCCCTGTGGCTTGTTGGCGGGCTCATGATGCTTGCGTCGCTTGCTAATGCGGCGCCGAACCCCAATTTCCATATTTATATCGCTTACGGTCAGTCGAACATGGCGGGTAACGGCGAAATCGTGCCTTCCGTGGACCAGGCCACGAATCCCAAGAATTTCCTTATGCTCGCTTCGCACAACGCCAACGCAAGCCAGCGTAGCGGCAAGACGACTCAGTCGATCAAGACGGGCGAATGGTACCCCGCAATCCCGCCGATGTTCCACCCCTTTGAAAACCTTTCTCCGGCAGACTACTTCGGCCGCGCCATGGTCGATTCCCTGCCGGGCGTTACCGTGGGTATTATCCCGGTGGCTATCGGTGCGGTGAGCATCAAGGCTTTCGACAAGGACCAGTACCGGGCCTACTTCAGTTCTGCGGCAAGTTATATCCAGAACTGGGCGAAAGACTACGATTCCAACCCTTACCAGAGAATTGTGGACCTGGGCAAGAAGGCTAAGGAAGTGGGCGTCATCAAGGGCTTTATTTTCCACCAGGGCGAAACCGATGGATCTGGCACCGAATGGCAGAACAATGTATACAAGACCTACAAGGACATTGTAAACGCTCTTGAACTGGACGAAAACGAAGTCCCGTTTGTTGCCGGCGAAATGATGAACGACCCCACGGGTAACTCCGGCCAGGGCAGCTGCTGCAGCTCCAAGAACGGCGGTATTGCCCAGCTGAAGAGCAAGTTCAAGAAGTTCGGTCTGGCATCTTCCCAGGGGCTGAAGGGTAACGGCAAGGACCCCTACCACTTTGGCCGTGAAGGCGTGATTGAACTCGGCAAGCGTTACTGTTCCGAAATGCTCAAGTTGATCGACAAGACGATTGACCCGGATGCTCCGGAGGTGAACTTGGTTGACCCGAGTCAGTCAACCGTTCCGGACGAACCGCCTGAGGAATATGGCCCGTATGGCGAAGCGCCGGCAAAGATTCCGGGTACCATTGAAGTCGAAGAATACAACAAGGGTGGTGCCGACAAGGGCTACTACGATTTGAGCAAGGGCAACGAAGGCGGCAAGTTCCGCAAGAACGACGTGGACATTTACCAGCCGAACATGGGCCTGGTCGTTGGCCACTGCCAGAAGGGCGAATGGCTCAAGTACACCGTGAAGGTGGAAGCCGATGGCGAATACGAAATTTCTGCGCTTGTGGCTAGCGACAATACGACGGGCGGCTTCGAGCTGTATATGGACGATACCCGCATCGGAGAAAAGATCGTGAGCGAAGGCAAGGGCTTTACCAGCTTTACGACGGTGAGCGGCGGCAAGGCTAGCCTGAAGGCGGGCGAGCACGAGCTGAAACTCGAAATCGTAGGCGACTGGATCGATATCGACAATATTGAATTCAAGGCAGTCCAGAGTGACGAGCCTCCGAGCGGGATTGATGCGATTCGCCTGAGCATGACCGAAGCCGAAAGCAATTTTAACCTGTTCGATATGCAGGGCAAGCATGTGGCAAGCTTCAAGGCCTCTGGCATGGATGCTGCAGTCCGCATGATCAAGGAAGGTGTCAAGGGTATCCGTCGGGGAGTGTATTTGGTTCGCTCTGCCGGCAAGATGGGCATTAAGCAAAAGGTGGTGACCTATGAAAAGTAATGAAATTACAATTGTCAAGCAGATTGCGTTCTTCTCGGTAGTCGCGGTCGTGCTCGGATTCCTTTACGGTTAGGACTTAAACTCTCTCTCTTTTGAATTACCCCTGATTGCAAAATCAGGGGTTTTTGTTTTTTTAGGGTGGGGGGATTGACAATTTGTCAAAGGATTATGGGGTGTGAATAGGTTTTTTTTGGTTTTTTTAGGGTAATTTTATGATGAAGAAATTTGCATGGGCGGTGGTGCGCCCACAAAAGGAGTACTAACATGGGATGGTTTAAAAGTTTGGGCATTGCCCTCGCTAGTTCTTGTGCAGTTTACGCTGTAACAGTCAACAATCCGATTATGTATGTCGACAGCCCGGACCCCTCGATTGTCCGTGTTGACGACGCCTATTACATGGTCACGACGACCATGCATTTTGCCCCGGGCGTGCCCGTTTTCAAGAGCACGGATTTGGCCCAGTGGCGCACGGTGGGGTATGCTTACCAGACTCTTACCAACAATGACCAGCAGAACTTGAATGGCGGCAAGGACGCTTACGGTAAGGGTTCTTGGGCGTCGAGCATTCGGTACCACAAGGGATTTTTCTACGTGCTGACTCCGTCTTACACGACGGGTAAAACTCATTTGTACAAAACCGCCGACGTGGAAAGCGGCCAGTGGAGCGAAGTGCAGCTTCCGTTCTACCATGACCCCTCTTTGTTCTTCGATGACGACGGCACCGTGTGGGTGTTCTACGGCAGCGGCGACCAGATTAGCTACGTGCAGTTGAACGACGATGCCAGCGGCGTGAAGGCCGGCGGCAAGAGCGGTAAGCTTGGCGGCGTGAGCGTGAACCAGGCTACCGGCAAGAGCGGCTATATTGTACAGCAGGAAGGCTCGCACATGGAAAAGGTGAACGGTGAATACTACCTGTTCACGATTTCTTGGCCGAATGGTTCTTGCCGTACCGAAGTGGTTTACCGCTCCAAGAGCCTGCTTTCGGGCTATACCGGCAGAGTGTTTTTGGCTGATAACGGTGTTGCGCAGGGCGGCATCTTTGATACGCCCGAAGGCAAGTGGTACGCCCTTTTGTTCCGCGATTCTGGCCCGGTCGGCCGTATGTCGCACTTGGTTCCGATGGAATGGAAAGACGGCTGGCCCGTGCCCACGAGCGGCTCCAAGGCCCCCTCTACAATTGACTTGCCGGAATCTCCGCTGCCGGGCTACGGCATGGTGACTTCTGATGACTTTGAATCTAGCGAACTTGCTCTCGAATGGCAGTTCAACCATAACCCCGATAACAAGAACTGGAGCTTGTCTGCAAATCCGGGCTTCTACCGCATTACTACGAGCCGCACTGATAGTCGAGTGGTGAATGCGAAGAACACCTTGACCCAGCGCTCTTTTGGCCCCAAGTGCTCTGGCCGTACGCTTGTGGATGGCACCGGCATGAAGGATGGCGATATGGCTGGCCTCGTTGCCCTGCAGGACGACAAGGGCTTTGTGGCGCTCGCTAAAGATGGCGGTAGCTACAAGGTGGTGATGTACACCGGAAACAAGAACGGCGAAACGCAGGCTGCAAGCAAGGCTATTTCGGGTTCCAAGGTTTATCTGCGAATTGACTTTGACTTGCCCATTGATCGCGGCACCGCCTACTTCTACTACAGTACCGATGGCAATACTTGGACAAAGATCGGTAGTGACGTGAAACTCAGTTACGACCTGCACATGTTCGTGGGCGTGCGTTGGGGCCTCTTTAACATGGCTACCAAGCAGGCCGGCGGCTATGCGGACTTTGACTGGTTCAAGGTCGGTACCGACGTGAACGATGAAATTTACCTCGATGGTGCCGGTTCTGAACCGGTTCCTCAGACTCCGTTCTGCGCCGCTGGTGAAAATTGTCCTGCCGTTGCGCTCCCGGGCAAGATCGAAGCAGAAAACTTCGACGTTCCGGGCAAGGGTAAAGATGGCACCTCTTACTATGACGCCGATTCCGAAAACCACGGCGATAGCGATTACCGCAAGGGCACGGGCGTTGACCTTTACAAGAAGGCGACCGGCGTCATTGTGGGCTACAACAGCGAAGGCGACTGGCTCGAATACACCGTGAACGTAAAGGATGCAGGTGATTACACCATGTTCGCGGCTGTTGCTGCGGCTGGCTCTACCTCGAGCTTCAAGCTCTCCTTGGATGGCAAGGAAATTACCGAAGAAATCGCGGTGCCGGCAGCAAGCTCCGGCGAAGAGAATTACGACGATTACAACAAGGTAAAGGCCAATGTAACGCTCCCTGCTGGCGAACATGTGCTCCGCTTTACGGTTACTGGCGCCTGGCTCGATATTGACTACTTCACATTCGTGAAGGGCGCAAACGCTACGGACCCGGAACCGATTGATCCGACGGGTATCGCAAATAAGGTGCGCTACGATGTGCAGGCTGAACAAGTTTATCGCGTGTACGGCTTGAACGGTAACTTTGTGGGCACTGTGTTTGCCACAAGCGCAAGCGAAGCCCAGAACAAGGTCCGCGCCATGGTTTCGGAAAAGGGTGTTTACCTGATTAGAGCGAAGAATGGGATGGTTCGTCGCTTTACGGTAACGAAGTAAGAAAAACAATAAGGAGTTGAGTGATGAGATGTTTTGGTTTCAAGGGCAAGGTGGTGCTTGCCTTAGCAAGCGTCGCTCTATTTGCAAGTAGTGCGATTGCGGACAACTTGAATGTGAACGGTGCAAACCGTAACATGCTAGTGTATGCTCCGTCGGGTATCGAAAAGAACCGCCCGCTGATTATCCAGATGCATGGTTACAATCAGGATGCCGCTTACCAGAAAAACGCCGCCAAGTGGGAAAGTATCGCTGATACGGGCCGCTTTGTGGTGGTGTTCCCCAATGGCGAAGGCAGAGCCTGGGATATTTCTGGCGACAAAGACTTGAATTTTATCAAGGCCATCATTAACGAGATGAACAACAAGTACGGCATTGACAAGAAGCGCGTATACGTTTCGGGATTCTCGATGGGTGGCATGATGAGCTACCATGTGGCAAACAAGCTGGGCGACCAGATTGCGGCCATTGCTCCCGTTTCGGGCGGCGGTGGCGTGAATTCTCCCAAGCGTGCCATGCCGATTATGCATACGCACGGCACCTCCGATGACGTGGTGAATTACAACAGCACCGTGAATACGGTCAAGAGCTGGGTCTCTGCGCAGAAGTGCTCTTCTAGCTCCCAGAAGATCAAGCCGTATCCGTCTACAAAGCCGGGCTCTGCAGCCTCCCTTGAAATCTGGAGCGGCTGTAACGATGGCGTCGAAGTTCGCCTGCTTACGATTGATGGCAAGGGTCACTGGTATTCCATGGACGAAGCCGCCAGCGTGAATACCAGCGTTGAAATCTGGAATTTCGTGAAGAACTATTCCCTCGACGGTTCCAGCATTGCGCCGGCGATTGTGGTGCCCACTAACCGCGACAGCATCTTTAACGGTGGCTTTGATTCTAGCGCCGTGGCTTGGGACTTGCAGTTGCATGGCGATGCCGCTGCTACCGGAGCTGCAAAAGATGGCAAGTACAAGCTCGATATTTCTGCCGTGGGTACCGAAAATTACCAGGTGCAGC
Source organism: Fibrobacter sp. UWB1 (assembly GCF_002210325.1). NCBI lineage: Bacteria > Pseudomonadati > Fibrobacterota > Fibrobacteria > Fibrobacterales > Fibrobacteraceae > Fibrobacter > Fibrobacter sp. UWB1. The sequence continues at coordinate 68,770 of NZ_MWQL01000014.1, read as the reverse complement.
TGATTCAGCATGACTTGCATTTGGAAAAGAACCAGTGGTACGAAATCAGCTTTGAAGCCAGTGCCGGTGCGGCTCGCAAGCTCGAAGTGAACGTGGAACAGCATACGGATCCGTGGGCTTCTTACTTGGCAGAAAAGCAGAATTTCGATATCGGAACCGATGCAAAAACTTATTCGTTCAAGTTCCAGATGACAGCTGCTACCGATACCAATAGCCGCTTGAGCTTTAACGCGGGCGCAGCCACGGGAACCTTGACGCTCGATAACGTGAAGATTTCAAAGACTGAAGCTCCGGCTACCGATCCGATTACAAATTTGCAGACGGTTCGCATGCAGGTGAATGGTGTCGAAAATTATGCTGTGTTCGATATGAACGGAACGTTTATTGGAAAGATCGCTGCGAAGAGTCATGACGAAGTGAGAGGTAAGCTTCGCATGATGGTGAAGCGCGGCGGCGTTTATCTGATAAAGTCGGGTAATGGGGGTACTCGTCAAATCAAAGTGACCAAGTGACATTGGTCAAAAGGAGTCATGAAGATGAAGGTTGCATTAACAAAGGTCACGTTGGCGACAACACTCTCGCTGACGGCGATGAGCTTTGCTCACCCCGATAGCTTGGTGCTTACGCCGCCACTCGGTTGGAACAGCTGGAACGTGTTCCACGAAAACATTAACGAAAAACAGATTAAGGAAGTTGCCGATGCGATGGTTTCTTCTGGTTTGAAGGATGCAGGCTACATTTACCTGAACCTGGATGATAACTGGATGGATACCAAGCGCGATGCGCAAGGCAACCTCCAGAACAACCCGAGCACATTCCCCAGCGGCATGAAGGCCTTGGCCGATTACGTGCATGCAAAGGGACTCAAGTTCGGTCTTTACGGTGACCGCGGTAAACGTACCTGCCACCACTACAATAGCAATTGGCAGAGCCAGAGCGGTTCCAATGGTCGCGAAGAACAGGATGCCAAGAAGCTCGCTGAATGGGGCGTAGACTACTGGAAGTACGATAACTGCGATTCTGACCCGAACACTCAGGAAAAAGATTATACCGCCATGTCCAAGGCTCTCCGCAATTCCGGACGCGATATCGTGTTCAGTATTTGTATGTGGGAATACAAGGACTGGATGCCGAAAATCGCTAACCTTTGGCGTACCACCTTCGATATCGGCCCCGCCTGGATTTCTAAATCCTGGTACCGCGGCGTTTACGAAATTATCGACGCCAACAATAAGTATTGGCAGATTGCAAAGCCCGGTCACTGGAATGACCCGGACATGCTCGAAGTGGGCAACAACGGCCTTACTTACGAAGAACAGAGATCTCAGATGACGATGTGGTCTATTATGGCCGCACCTATCATGATCAGTTCTGACATTCGCAAGATGAGCAACGAAACCAAGGAACTCTATCTGAATAAGGACATGATTGCCATTAACCAGGACTCCTTGGGCGTTCAGGGCCACCGCATTTCTGACAAGAACGGTAAGCAGGTTTGGACCAAGCCCTTGCAGAACGGTGACCTTGCCGTGGCACTTTTGAACAACAATTCTTCTACCCAGACCGTTGAATGCAACTTTGCAGACATTGGCGTAGAAGGCGAAGTAGAAGTTCGCGATGCTTGGAAAAAGAAGGACTTGGGCCCGGTTTCCCACGTTTCTATCGAACTCCCGGCACACGGCTCGGCGCTCCTCCGCTTGGTTCTCAAGCCGGTTCCGCGCAAGCCGTTCAAGGGCGAAACTCTCGCTATTCCGGGTACAATCGAAATGGAAGACTTCGACATTAACGGCGTGGGTAAGGGCAACACCACCTACAGCGAAAACGATACCGAAAACCATGGCGATAGCGACTACCGCCCGGGTACAGGTGTGGACCTTTACAAGAAGGCTACCGGCATTATCGTTGGCTACAACCAGGCTGGCGAATGGCTGGAATACACTGTGAAGGTGGCTAAGACGGGTTCTTACACCATGAAGGCTGCCGTGGCTTCTGCTAACAGCACTTCGAGCTTCCAGCTCTCTATGGATGGCAAGGACATTACCGAAGAAATTGCTGTTCCGCAGGCAACCACTGGCGAAGACAACTACGACGAATACAACGAAGTTGATGCCAAGGTGAGCCTGACCGAAGGCGAACATATTCTCCGCTTTACCGTAACCGGCGACTGGATGGACATTGACTACATCAAGTTCTGCGAAGGCGATAGCTGCGAAGAAAAGACCGGAATCCGCCCGGCGGTAACCGCGACGATCCGCGACGCTTCTGCACCGCGCCTGTTCAAGAAGGGCAATGCCATGTTCATCGAAAAGAACGGCAAGCGCTTTGACCTGACGGGTCACCGCATCAAGTAATTTGCTACTCCAAAATACTCCTAAGAAAAAGAGGCTCCGCTAGCGATAGCGGGGCTTTTTTTTGGCGCGTTTTTTGCGCCCAAATGGCGCATTTTTGCCCCGAAGGCTATTGAAATTTCTGCAAAAGTATTTGGCTTTGAAGGGATGAAAATCGTTGGTGCAAGATATAATTTTATAAAGGATAAATTGGTTTAAAAAAGGATGGTATAAGATGTTTGGAATCAATACAAGAAAAATCGCTTGCGTTACCCTTGCAGTGATAGGAGGTCTCGTCACTCAAGGGTATTCGCAAGACGTTCTTTATCCTGATATGTTCGCGTTGAACGAAGTTCAACTGCTTGACGGTCCGTTAAAAGAACGCCAAGACTTGAATGTAGAAACCCTGCTGAGTTACGACGTGGACCGCCTTCTGGCGCCGTTCTACGAAGAAGCGGGCATGAGGCCGAAAGCATCCAAGTTCCCGAACTGGGCTGGTTTGGACGGGCATGTACTCGGGCATTACTTGAGTGCGCTTGCGATGCATTACGCCGACAATGACGACATTCGGGTTAAAGAACGGTTGGAATATGTCTTGAAAGAACTCAAAACCATTCAGGACCAGAATTCCAAGGACAATAACTTCAAGGGCTACATTAGCGGCGTGCCCAACGGCAAAAAGATGTGGCTCAGCATGAAGAGCGGAAATGCCGGCGCCCAGAACGGCTATTGGGTGCCGTGGTACAATATCCACAAGCTCTATGCGGGCCTCCGCGATGCCTACATTTATGCAGGCTATGAACAGGCGAAGACGATGTTCTTGGCTCTTTGCGACTGGGGCATTACGATTACGAACGGCCTCAACGATTCCAAGATGCAGCAGATGCTCGGCACTGAACACGGCGGCATGCCCGAAGTTTACGCCGACGCCTACAAGCTCACGAACGATACGAAGTATTTGAATGCGGCTAAGAAGTGGTCGCACCAGTGGCTTTTGAATCCGATGTCGCAAGGCAATGACAACTTGACGAACGTGCATGCGAATACACAGGTGCCGAAAGTCGTCGGTTTTGCGCGAATTGCGGAACTCTCTGGCGATGAAAAGTACAAGAAAGGCTCCGAGTTCTTTTGGCAGACGGTTGTGAACAAGCGCAGTATCGCTATTGGCGGTAACAGCATTTCGGAACATTTCCCGGCGCCCAACAACCATAAAAAGTTTGTCGAAGAACGCGAAGGACCGGAATCTTGCAACACCTACAATATGCTCAAGCTCACGGAACGCCTGTTCAATATGGACCATAGCGCCAAGCAGGCGGATTTCTATGAACGCGCGCTCTTTAACCATATTTTATCCACAATACATCCAAAACATGGCGGGTACGTGTACTTCACTCCTGCACGTCCCCGCCATTACCGGGTGTATTCCAAGGTGAATGCGGCCATGTGGTGCTGCGTGGGTTCGGGCATGGAAAACCCGGCCAAGTACAACCAGTTTATTTACACCAAAGACGGCGACAAGCTTTACGTGAACCTCTTTGCCGCATCCATCTTGAATTGGAAGGCGAAGAACGTGCAAATCAAGCAAGAGACCGCATTCCCGAAGGGTGAAAGTTCCAAGTTCACCGTTACCGGCTCCGGCTCTTTCGACATGCAGATTCGCCACCCGTACTGGGTCAAAGAAGGCGAATTCAAGGTAATCGTCAACGGCGACACTGTGGTGAAAAAGTCTGACCCTTCGAGTTACGTGTCGGCCGGAAAATCTTGGAAGAGCGGCGATGTAATCGAAGTGCTTTACCCGATGCATGTGCATACCGAAGACCTGCCGAATGTGTCTGACTACGTGGCGCTCATGTACGGCCCGATTGTGCTTAGCGCAAAAACGGGAACCGCAAACTTGAACGGCCTCGTGGCCGATGACGGCCGCTGGAGCCATATTGCCTCGGGTGCGCTCGAATCGCTTGACCAGGCGCCTATGCTTGCAAGCAAAAAAGAAGACATTCCTTCGAAGCTTGAACCCATCAAAGGCGAACCGCTGCACTTTAAGGCTCCGTACCTGTTCTCGAACAAGAAAGATGGCGGCCTGATTCTGGAGCCTTTCTACGAGGTGCATGACGCCCGCTACATGATGTATTGGATGGTGCTTACGGACCCCTCGATTCTTGAACGCCTAAGAAAGGAACAGGAAGAAGCCTTGGCGCTCGACGAAAAGACGGTTGATAAGGTGGCCCCTGGCGAGCAGCAGCCCGAAGTGGATCACCAGATGAAGACCGAAAATACGACCTCTGGTACGGCAAACGGTGAATTCTACCGCGACGCAGGTAAGTGCAATGCGGGCGACGGCGGCATGATCAGCTACGTGCTCGAAACCAATAGCGAAGATTCCTTGAGCCTGATGGTTCGCTACTGGGGCAACGAATCCTGCTCGCGTACCTTTGACATCATGATCGATGGCAAAAAATTTGCAACCGAAAGCATCGAAGGCAAGTGGAACAAGAAGGAATTCGTGAATGAAGTCTATGCGATTCCCGATGCCATGGTCAAGGGCAAAAAGGAAATCCGCGTGACGTTCCAAGCGGGTGCCGGCAACATGGTGGGTGGCCTCTACGGTGTGCGCCTGCTGCGCAACAAGCCCAAGCCGGAACCGACGACAAATGTAATGGCTAAAATTAAGAATCCGCTCAACTTGAAAGCCCGTATTATGGGTAACGAGTTGCAGATTGATGCCGGTGCGGCTCTTTCGCAGGGCTATACCGCCAGAATCTTCAGCATGAACGGTCGCTTGGTAAAGTCGCAGGCGCTTGCGGCGGGGCAGTCCAGCTTCAGCATCGGCCTTGGCGACATGCAAAACGGCATGTACATTTTGAAGGTCCAGCGCGACGGCTTTAGCTACGGCACGACGATTTTCAGAAAAGGCCGGTAAAATTGAGAACATTTTGCAGAATTTGAGAACATAAATTCTGCAAAATCCTTTACTTCTCTGTTAAATTTTAGTTAAATTAAGATATTGTACTGATATAGAGCTATATTTACCATATAAAATTTGAGAACATTAAAAAGGTTCTCTGGGATGGATATATGGTAAATTGGGCGAATAAGTTCAAAATGGCGGCCTTGGCCGCCGCTTTGGGTACAGGCGTTGCCTCGGCAGAAAAGACAGTGGTGTTCTTTACGCCGTGGTCGAATACCAATGCAGTTTTGTTCATGGACGGCGATTCCGTGGCGACAATGACTGCGCTAGACAATTACTGCGGTTGGTTCAAGGCGACCGTCGACGCTCCCGAAAAGAATTTCAACGTCTACTTCAAGCAGACCGTTGGCCTGAATTACGTGGGTGCCGAAGGCATGGTGACCGAAGAACCCATGACCGCGGGCGAAATTTCGCTCGATTCCGTGGCCGCGCTTTCGGACACCATTTGGGTGCAGGGCTACAAGACCGACGTTCCGGCGCAGTTTTCGAGCTACCCTGGCGTACTCGGCGATTGCCCGCTCAAAAAAATTCCCGTGACCGTTTACGACTGGTTGCACGGTACCAAAGGCGACGGCAACGGCAGCGGCAAAAATGGCGACCCCGCAAACGGTGTCAGTGCCGACTTTGGTTCGGGCGGATGTTCCGGCAAAGACAAGGCTGTGACAGGCATGGTCGAATACAACCTCGGCGAAAACGGAGTCCCCGTGCGCGCAGATCCGTTCCCCGAAAAATGCAAGATTACGGAACATCTCGACAGTTGGTTTTTGCCCGAAGTCATTGCCAAAGACGACGAAGGCAACGAGTATACCAACATGACTTGCCGCGACCTTTACGTGTCTATGGACGACGAAGGATTCTGGCTTGCTGAAGTTTCCAAAGACCAGATTTCTAAAGGCAACGAGGCCAATTCAGACGGCATGTTCCTGCTGGACGATTTTGAATTTCTCGACGAAGCGAAGACGGTTCCGAACCCTTATTACGACCAACTGAAGGGAACGAAAATTGGAAAGCATAACTTCGGTTATGCCGCAAAAATCCAGGCGACGTTTGAATACGTTCCGGGGCAGTATTTTGATTTTTACGGTGACGACGATGTGTGGGTGTTTATCGACCACCGCCTGGCGGTAGACATTGGCGGACAGCATGGCCAGGTGGCGGGCGCTGTGGATCTCGATACCATCGGGCAGAATACGGGCGACAAACTTGTTCCCGGCAAAATCTACGACTTCCATATTTTCTATGTGGAACGCCATACGGGCTCTTCGAATTTCCGCATGCGAACCTCGATCGATTTGCAGGTCGATGCGTCGATCTTCTTGTCGTCGGACAATCGTGACGGCGGCACCACTTACGAAGTCTGGCAGATAAACAAGAAGAACAAGCTTTCTTGCAACTTTGATGCAAATTCTACCGAGCTCGATACGACCGGTGGCGTGTCTACCTTCAAGCTTACGGGCGGAAATCTCGCAGGGCCCGAAATTCTGGGCATTGGCACCCATTACGAAGGTATCAAGATTACGAGCGATTCTACGTTCTCTATTGACTCTGCGGCGATTGTTTCTAGCTTTGCGCTTGCCCCCGGCCATTACTTTTTAGAGATCACGCTCAAGGCGGACCCGAGTCAAATGGTGAAGGTCGAAATTACGGTGCCCTCTTATTCTGTGCCGAGTGTTGCGTTTGCAAAAGAAGACTGGACGATTCTCGGTAAAGAGGTCTCGGGCGACACCGCCCAAATTGGCCCCTGGGCGTATGCGACTTACCAGGTGAACATTACCTTCTTTGAAGAATGGGCGAAGGTCAACAATTACAACCGCAAGATTAACCTTTCTTTCTCGAACCCGGATATCGATATTTTAGATACGGTGGGCGGCAAGAAAATCAATGCCGTGACTCTCGACGAAAACGGTCGCGCCACGTTCTACGTACATGCGAATTCCCCTGTGTCGGGCGTGAACCTTACGGCCAAGGGCGCTGCAGCGGGTGTTTCGGTGTGGAGCAACTTGAAATTTGCCGAACCGCCTGCACCCCGTGTAGAACGCGCCATTGTGGTAGATAGAAACGGTGACGGCCGTGCAGATAGTTTGTATGTGCATTTCGAGCGCTCTATCATGGGCAATAGCCGACTTGATTCGATCCAGTTTACCTTTGGCGAATCGTTCCAACCGACATCGAAATTCAAGGTGATAAACGAAACCGATATCGCAATCACGGCCGAAGACATGACCGGCGAAGGTTGCAGCAAGAGCGTTTGCGGCTTTGGCAGCAGGCAATTTACGGGCGATGCGTCCGGTGTTTACACAGGAACTTTGAACAATTGGTTCACCTACAAAAACGAAGGCGAAGTAAGCAACTTCTACATCGAAAATGAACCGGTAAGCGATGGCGTTGGCCCTATTGTTCTTGCAGCTTCGAAAACCGAAAGCAAAGACGGGAATAGATTTTTGAACATTACCTTTAGCGAAGCGATTACAGATGAATCGAGGGCGGCCTTTGCCGAAATGTTTGAATTTACCTGCGTGCGTTCGGGCTCGAATCAGGTGCCCGAAAAGCCTGTATTGCAGAGCGGTTTGGGCGCGCAAATGATGCTGGTTTATGCCGTAAGCGAAATGGATGCGGTGCTCCCGAATGCCGGGGACATGATTCGCTTTGCGCCTCGCGGCTCCGCACGTGATATGGTCGGCAATGCGCCGCATGCCGAAAACCCGTGGGTCGTAATTACCGGAAACCAGGATCTCGGCGTAGAAAATCCGGGTGTTGTCGCTCTTGGCGAAGATCCCTACGATGTCATCAAGAATAATTCTGTAACGCAACCGAAACTGATTACGGGTTCCACGCAGACTGCCCAGCAGATTGCAGACTCCTTGGGCGTGCAAGGAACGCTTCTCGATTTCGATATCGCAAAAATCATGGTGGAACAGACGAAAAATTCGGTCGATGCTCTTGACGCCTTTATCAAATCGCGCATAGGGAGCGAAACCGATTACGACACGACTATTACGAGCATTAGCGAACAAGAAGCGCTTGCGCAGTTGTTCAACGATATCCGCGTGAATCTGTTAGACACGTCGTACGGATTTAGCGAACAGACCATCAATGGTATTTTGGACGGCTCCATTACCGAAGAAAACTACAAGAACTTTGTGGGCGAACAGGAACTTGGCGTGATTGCGGCCATGACCGAAGCCAATATCGATGCAAGCCGCGACACGACCATTACCATAGGCGGGGTTACGACGGTAACGCAGGGCGACTTGTTTGAATTGATTCGCAGCGGAAAACTGGATGCCGAACTTGCCGAGGCGGGGGTGAGCGAAAAACTGGTCGAGGCGATCAAGCGGGGCGATGTGACCGAATACAACCTCGAAGAATACCGCAGCGGCGAAAAGACGGTTGTGGCCGACAATGCAGTCGAACTTTACTACCGCACGCATTATTTTAGCCAATTTGGCCAGTATGTGGGCGGAACGTCGGGTTCCATCAAGTGTTCCGACAAAGAAGTGTACGGCGACGAAGGCTGCCTCAAAAACAAGGGGAAAGTGTTCCTGGCCTGGAACATGCGCTCCAAAAACGGGCGTTTGGTGGGTACAGGCGTCTATATTGCGCGTCTCGAAGTCAAAATTGTGGTAGACGGCAAGAATACGGTGCACCGCACGCACGATTACCTATGGGGCGTACGCCGCGGAAAATCGGGATTTTAACCCGCCATTGACATTGTGTCAATAGAATCTCCTTTTTGGGGGTTCTTTTTTTGTGCCCAAAAGGTAATTTATAATCAGGTTGTTTGAAAGGTGGAAAAGGAAGGTGTTCTTATGAAGTTTGGTTTTAAGGTCAGGCGTGCCGCCTGCATCATTTTGGCGGCTACAGCTATTTCGACAGTGAATTCTTTCGCTGTCACAAGTCAGTTCCGCGGTGTGAACTGGGCAGATAAACGCGATAATTTCGTGTCAGACGTGCTGGTGCTTTCGGGCATGAGCCTGTCGGATAATTACCAGTCGGCATCTGTGGTGGCAGACCGCGTTATCGGGCAGTTCCAGGAGCTTTTCGGCACCAACAGCGTGCGAATTCCGGTGAACGAACCCACGATTCTCAAGTTCTGGGATACCTACACGGGCGTTATCGACATGGGTCTTTCCAAGGGCCGCATCGTGATGGGCTATTGGGGCCCTGCACAGCCTTCGGGCCCGAAGAACATGAATGATTGGTGGAGCATGTGGGCAAAAATCGTCGAAAAATACGGCGACCACCCGAATGCCTATTTTGAAATTTTCAATGAGCCGCACATGTACAGCAAAACGGAGCTGCGCGACCTTTACGCCCAGTGGCTGAGCAAGTTCCCGAATGTGCCGCGCGACCATATTCTGCTTGACGGCTCGGGCCTTGCGTGGAATGTGCCCGACATTGCCGACGACCCGCGTTTTGAAGGTTGCCTTTTTGCGGTGCACGAATACACGTTCTGGAACATGAGCATTACCACCGAACAGGGCTGGAAAAACAGCTTCAAGGGTAAGGTGGGCAAGTACATTGACCGCACTGTGTGTACAGAATGGGGTGGTGCCATGAGCCCTGGCGACAAGGCGGGCGTGCATTACGACTACATGGACTACAATTCCACCCCGACCAACTACTTCATGGCCTACATTCGCGGCATGTCCGACCAGTTGCGCGAATGGGAAATGGGTAGCTTTTATTGGCCGGGGTTGCGTGATGGTGACTGGTACAGTATGACAAAGCGCAGCGGCGAGGGTGCAAACATCAAGCTCGAAATCGTGAACCAGTCGGGCGTAGACCGCATGAAAATGGCCTGGGCCGACACTGTCGAAACGAATCCGCTCGTGCGCGAGGCGTTTAGTGGCGAACCTGCGGCGATTCCGGGCGTAATCGAGGCGGAAAATTACGACAAGGGCGGCAACCGCTTCAGTTTCTATGACAAAGATGCTTCAAACAAGGGCGAAATCTACCGCGAAGACGCTGTGGATGTCGTTACCCTGGATGGTGCGACTTGCAATGGTGACGCTTGCAAGGGTTACGCGATTGGTTACACCGAAGCGGGCGAGTGGCTTGAATACAGCGTGAAAGTCGCTGCCGATGGCAAGTACGGCGTTCGCGCGAATGTAGCGACTGCTTCCGAGACTTCAAAAATCCAGCTGCTTGTCGATGGCAAGGTGCTTCTTGATACTATCACGATTGACAAGGTTGACACGACTTGGAATGTATACAAAGAAATGGATATCGGAACCGCTAACCTTACGGCAGGCGAACACATTCTAAGGCTTGTCATTGCAGGCAGCTATGTGAATGTTGACTGGCTAGAATTTTGCGAAAAAGAAACTTGTGAAGACAAAACAGGAATCCGCGCAATCGCTCCGACCCCTGTTTCCAAGACGGCCCCGTGCCTCCGCAAGCAAGGCGGCAAGCTCTTTGTCGAAAAGAACGGAATGCGCTTTGACTTGACCGGACACCATATCAAATAAGTGTTTCGGCGTTGACAACTTGTCAACGAGAACTCCTTAAAAAGGAGTTCTTTTTTTTACAGTAAAAGGTAATTTTTCTAATGGTTACATGTGAGGTTTCTTATGGATACAAAGATTCTTTCTTTGGTGTTTGGCTGCACGCTCGCTTTTGCAGGTGCCGCCGCTGCCGCCACTCAGGCGACATTCTACGTTTCCCCCTCTGGCAATGATGCTGCCGCGGGTACAAAAGATGCTCCGTTCAAGACGATTACGCAGGCGCAAAAAGCCGTGCGCGCTATTAACGGTTCTATGACCGGCGACATCGAAGTCATTCTCCGCGAAGGCACCTACGTGCTTCCGGCAACCGTCGACTTCACCGAAGCCGACGGCGGTAAAGACGGCCACTACGTGCGTTATAAAGCGGCCGATGGCGAAAAGCCGCTCATTACCGGCGGTATGCAGATTACCGGCTGGACCATTCACGACGAGGCGAACAACATCTGGAAAGCCGAAGGCGTAGACGGTCGATTCCGCCAGCTTTACGTGAACAACCGTAAGGCCGTTCGCGCGTGCTTCCCCAACGTGATTGCCGCAAACGAAAAGGGTAACGGCGGCTTTGACCACGACTTTGTGCGCCTCACGAAGGTAGACTCTGCGGGTCGCGCCTTCGATGTCTCCGCCGACTACATCAAGAATATCAAGAACATCGAAGATGTCGAAATCCACCTGATGATCGCCTGGTCCGAAAACATCTTGCGCCTGGAAAAGGCCCAGGTGAACGGCGGTACGGCAAAGCTCATTCCCAAGGATCCTGAACGCACTAAGTTGTTCCACCGCGCATACCCCATGCTCGGTACCGCTTTCATGAGCAATCCGCCTAAGCAGCAGGTCTTTTATCTGGAAAACTCCTACGACTTGATTGACGCTCCGGGTGAATGGTACCTGGACGAAAAAAATCAAACGCTTTATTACAAGCCCCGTGAAGGCGAAAGCATGGCGACTGCCCACGTGGTTGCGCCCCGCCTCAATACTTTGTTCAGCGTTTTGGGTAAAGACACCAAGAACAAAGTGGGCTACATGAGCTTCGAAGGCCTCATCTTTGCTCATTCCAATTATACCCGCCCGAGCGAAGAAGGTTTTTTGGATTTGCAGGCGGCAAACTTCAACGTGGACGTGCTTCCGGATCCGGGTCGCGGAAACTGGGAAAAGTTGAACAGTAACAAGTATTTGCTGTGGCGCCCCGATGCGGCTTTCCGCGTCGAAAATGCGCATCACTTCTTGGTGCAGGGTAACGTGTTCTCGCAAATTGCGGCTACGGGCCTCGACTTTGTCTCGGGCACTAACGATGACATGATTCAGGGTAACGCCTTCTTCGAAATCGGTGCCGCGGGCATTATGCTCGGCAAGTTCTATCAGGATTCTACGACTGAAATCCATATCGCTTACAACCCGAGCGACAAGGACGAAATCAGCACCCGCGATACGGTCAAGAACAACTTGGTCACCAACGTGACGAATGAACACCAGGGTGCCGTGGGTATTGGCGCCGGTTACCCCCGCTACGTGGTAATCGAGCATAACGAAGTCTCTTACACTTACTACTCCGGCATTTCTATTGGCTTTGGCTGGACAAAGCAGCAGACTGCCATGACCAATAACCATGTGAACTGGAACGAAATTCACCACATTGCCCGCTTGCTTTGCGACTCCGGCCCGATCTACACGCTCTCTAACCAGGGGACCGGTAGCGAAATCCAGCACAACTATATCCACGATAACGGAACGTCCAAGTGGGCCGACTACTGGAATGTGCCCATCTATCTGGACGAAGGCTCCAGTGGCTTTACCGTGAAGGAAAACGTGTTCAAGAATTCCCCTGCAGGCGTGGGCCAGAATCAGGCGGGGCAGAATACCTTGCAACAGTCCAATAACTATTACAGCGATGACGTCGTGAACAATGCCGGTATCGAAAAGGCCTTCCGTTACATCCGCGACATCAAGGAAATTCCGCTCGCTGACTTTAACGGCGCTGTGACCCAGGAACCTTACAAGGCCATCTTTAGCGTGCCGGGCTTTGTGCAGCTCGAAGACTACGATATGGGCGGCCAGAGCGTATCGTTCTACGACAAGGACTTTGTGAACGAAGGAGGCGCCTACCGCGAAGACGGTGTCGACATTGTGCAGGTGGATTCTGCCGACGCCAGCAAGGGATACGCTATCGGCTACACCCAGGCAGGCGAATGGCTCGAATACAGCGTGAACGTAGTGACTACAAGCAAGTTCGTGTTCCGCGCCAGCGTGGCAGATGGTCTTGAAGGCGGTGGCATTCGCCTGTTTATCGACGGCAAGGCCGTGACCGATACCGTTGCGGTGCCGCAAACCGAAGACTGGAACACCTATACGCTCATGGACGGCGAAACCTCCGAAATTGAAAAAGGCGACCATGTGCTGCGCGTGCAGTTCACCGGTAGCTACGTGAATCTGGACTGGATCCAGTTCGCACTTACCAAGGAAGAACTTAACACCACCGGCATTCGCAAGGTGCCGACCTACAGCATGGACTTTATGCCCAATATGCAGCGTTCGCTCAAGGTTTATGGCGCAAACGGCCGCTTTATGGGTAGCGTAGAACCGCGTGCAGGCCTTGCCCTCACCGAAACGCTCAAGGCAGCCGGCTTTGCCCAGGGTATCTACATGGTACGCGGCTCTGGCGCCAAGGCGCTCCGCGTGCAGCTCAAGTAGAGTTTACTCCTTGCCTAATTGCCACCTGGGATTCCTTCCGGGTGGCTTTTTTTTGTAAAAAAACGGCCTTTAAGAATTTTTTTCTTAAAACTATTGACATTTGACAATAAATTTTATAAAATTGAATTGTATGCAATTAAATCTATAAAACGCGGAGGCAAAATATGACCATCTACGATTACACGCTCACCGACGGCAAAGGAAACGAAGTCCCGCTCGCAAATTTTAAGGGCAAGGTAATGCTCATCGTGAACACCGCGACCGGCTGCGGCTTCACCCCGCATTACAAGCCCATTGAACAGATGTATTCCGACTTTCACGATAAGGGTTTTGAAGTCATCGACATTCCCTGCAACCAGTTCAAGGGCCAGACCCCCGGCACCGACGACGAAATCCACGAATTCTGCACGCTCAACTACGGCACCGAATTCCCGCAAATGAAAAAGTCCGACGTGAACGGCCCCAACGAACTCCCGCTCTACACCTACCTGAAATCGCAGAAAGGTTTCGAAGGCTTCGGTTTTGGCGTGAAGGCCGCCGCCATGGCAGTACTCCTCAAGAGCATCGACAAGGACTACAAGAATAATCCCGACATCAAGTGGAACTTCACCAAGTTCGTCGTGGACCGTGCTGGTAACGTAGTCGCACGCTTCGAACCCACCGCCGACATGGACGCCGTGCGCGCCTGTGTAGAGAAACTGCTCTAGGAGCCCCCATGAACTGCCCCCAGCTAAAACTCGAAAACCAGCTGTGCTTCCCGCTGTATGCCGCGTCCAAGGAAATCACGCGCCGCTACGCCCCGTACCTGGAGCCGCTTGACCTCACGTACACGCAGTACATAGTGATGCTCGTGCTCTGGGAAGAAAAGAAGTGCAACGTCTCGGAACTCGGCAAAAAACTGTTCCTCGATTCCGGCACGCTCACCCCGCTTTTAAAAAAGCTCGAGGCCAAGGGCTACATCCAGCGCACCCGCGAACAAAGCGACGAGCGCTGCCTCTCGGTAAGCCTCACCGCCGAAGGCGAATCGCTCAAGCGCAAAGCCGCGAGCATCCCCAAGTCCATGGCCAGCTGCGTGAACCTCTCCGATGCCGAAGCCAAGACGCTTTACACCCTGCTGTACAAGGTATTGGACGGGCTTGGGGCTCCTTAAAGAACTTTTACTCAACCAATTCTACTTTATCTGCGATATGGCGTAAAGCGGACATATTTGAACGTGGCGAATTGCATTTTCCGCTTCGGAATCATGATAGTCGAATTGCCCTAAGTTTTCAAGAGAAATACGATAAGCGTTCGAAAGATTTTTCTCGCGCATCATATTCCATAGGCTCTTCATGCCCCCCTGGGTATCTGCCTTGACCTCGATAGGCATGACATGTCCACCAAGGGAATCCACATAATCCACTTCGGACTGGCTATTCTTTTGCATCCGCGTCCAATAGAACAATTCGTGCCGCATATTTGGCGTCTTGTTCCGTAAAAGTTCAAGCCCGGCAACCATTTCTGCCAACGAGCCTTTGTTCACAAGATCCGCGGCACTTGCCGTGAGAATCGCAGAGATTGTCTCGGAAATGTCGCCAAGGGACATATTCATTAGCCGTAATTGCAAACCGGAATCGAGAAGCAGGTATTTTTGGTAAGACGGATCCGCTTCGCTCCCCAAAGGGAGTCCGTTTGCTGCAGAACGTGTTACGGGAGTGACAATTCCCGCAAGGGTAAGCAACTGCATGGCTTCACGGATTTTTTCTGTTTTGTAACCGTTCCCTACCTTTGCATACGTGAATTTCTTTGTGATTTGCAATGCCGCACTTCGGAATGCAGTCCTGAGTAAAGTAGGGTCGACATTCTTCTTGTATTTGGCAAAGTCATCTTCGTACGAAATCAGAATGTCGTCTTGGATAGATTGACACTGTAGATAGTCCTTGCTTTCAACCCACTTGGCGACTACTTCTGGCATTCCGCCCACCATGAGGTAGGTTCTGAAAAGTTCCACGAATTTATTGTGAATCGTTTCCGGCAACGGCTTATCGCTCGATGCCTGGTCGCGGATTTTTAGAAGCTCGTCAAAACCGTTTGCCTGCGCAAACTCGTCAAAGGTCATGGGGTACATGAACATGGAATGGATGCGGCCCACGCCAAAAGTCGGGAGTTCCTGTAGGGCGAATTCAAGCAGTGATCCGGCGGCAATCACGTGCAAGCAGGGCAAATCCTCCTTGAAAAAACGGAGCGACATGATCGCTTCGGGGCAAAGCTGAACCTCATCTAGAAAAAGGAGCGTCTGTCCAGGAATAATAGGCTGGGCACTTATAGCGGAAATTTCAGCAACGATTCTATTCACATCCAGATTTTTGTTAAAAACCTCTTTGTATTCCGGATTCTTTTCAAAATTGATGCTGACACAATTTTCGAAGTGCTCACCCAGGTGTTCAACAGAACTAGATTTCCCTACTTGGCGTGCCCCACGTAGCAGTAGCGGCTTGTGGCTTTTTTGCTTGGACCATTCCAACAAGAATTTGTCAATTTTTCGCTCAAAATACATTCTAGAACCGCCTCCGGACATTTTCCAAAGAAAAATATAATCAATTTTGGATATTTTCCAAACAAATAATTCGTCATTTTTGGATATTTTCCAAAGAAATAATTCAAAAAAGGCGATTTTAGCGGTTTTTCGCCATTTTTCATCAAAAAAACCCTTTTTCGCCGCCCCTCCATGAACGCGCTATTCGCCTTTTTTCCGAATGAGCCGTTTCGTAGTATGCATTTCCTTTTGCAGAAGGCGCATGCGCTCTTCCAACAGTTCCTTCGAAGGCAACGCATCTTTGATGCGGATGTTGTTGTATGTCGCGACCCCCATCGGCGTGCCCAGCCCACGGAAAGACCACTGTACATCGGTTGAATCCATGTTGGAACAAATCAACAGCCCGATTGTCGGATTGTCTTCGGGTGCCTTCAGCAACTCATCTACCGCGTTCACGTAAAAGTTCAGTTTGCCGACAAACTCCGGCTCGAACGGCTTTGCCTTCAGTTCGCAGGCGACGAAACAGCGCAAGCGGATATGGTAAAACAGCAGGTCGATTTTGCGGCTTCGTCCACCTACAAGAACCTCCTTTTGCCGTCCAATGAAGGCAAAACCCGTACCCATCTCGAGCAAAAGGTCGGTGACATTCTTCGTAAGAGCCTCTTCCAATTCGGCTTCGTCGTAAATTTCGTGACCAACAGTAGCAAAGCCGAAATCGTAGTTCTCTTTCAGCACATCTTGAACCAGTTTGCTCTGCAAATCGGGCAGTTTTTCGGTAAAATTGTTGACAATCTTGCCTTGGTGGCTGAAAAGATCCGCCTTGATGCAGTTGATCAACGCGGCACGGCTCATCCCCTGTTCCACAGTCTTTTTGATGTAAAACAGGGCCTCTTCTACAGATTTGCACTTCGTGATAATTTCTACATGGTGACGCCAAGGGATACCGGTAAAGATGGCTGGCAAAACTGCACCAACTTGGTGCAGTTTTGTCTTGTCTAATTCTCCAACGGCCCGTTGGAGTTTTTCGCTATCAGACTGACTAGACTTGGTCTTGGCTAATTCTCTACCAGCTTGGTAGAGAATTTGATTAGCCCCTTTCTGCGTATAAAAACAGTACCATTTCTTCATAAACCACAGATTCGACACAGAAAATCCGTCTGCATCGGGAAATTCCCGCCGCAAATCCAGACTGAGTTGCTTCACGACTCCCGAACCCCAGCGCTCCTTAATCAGAATCAATATGGATATTGTGAGATTCAATCTTTCGATTGCTCATAAAAAACCTCTCTTTAATAACAATACGAAGGCGCAAATACGCAGACGCACAACGTATGTTGAGCCTTAGCTTTCTAGTAGTTTTATTTGGGAAGCTCTTGCGGTGCTGTTGGCGGGGGCTTTCCCCGGCGTTACCTGGCGCGGCTTTCGCCACACACTCGAGCAGGCTGCTTCTCCTGCCAGCTATCCAACAACATCAACAAGAAGGTTGATGAACCCCACCGCGGATGCACGTACGGGCGCATGGCCTATGCCGACTGTCGCAGGGATTGTCGTAATCTCAGGTCGGATGCGCAGAAAGAAGTCTGCACACCCGTTCACTAAATATACATCCTCGCGCGGCCCCGGTCAAGAGATTTCTCGAAAATTAATTGTGGCGAATTCGCCATAATCACAATGTCATTTTCTGTCACGAACATTATCTATCTTTCGGGGCGGAGGCACTATGGAAAACGACACGTTCGGCGGCGCGATACTCGCATGGGTCAAGAGCGCGAAAGCGTTCCTGAAAGTCCAGGCGGGCACGGGCGACAACCTGCTCGAAGAAGACATTCGGGAAGGGTTCACCGACTATTGCCTGTGGTCCACGTTCCGGCCGGAAAGCATCGACACCGACGGCGAGCTCGACATGGAATGCCTGGACAGCGGCATGGTCCTGTTCAGGGAAAACTGCACCCCCGGAGAGGCGCTGGAATCGAGCTACCGGCAAGCCTTCGGCACGGACTTCGACAAGGACGACTGCATCGTCACCCTGAGCGAAAGCGCGAAGCGCTGAAGTCGATATACGAAACTTGGCTACTTGTAGCCTTAGTTGAGTTAGGTTCGTAGGAGCAGGATCCAGTGGGGGAAGCCTCCCCCTGCCTACAGCCCCGGCTAAGGTCCCTGAGCCTGCCGAAGGGCCGGGTCTTCCGGACACCCCCTCTCCTAGGAGCTCCGCCCCTAAAACCTTGGATGCAGTGCCAGATGAAAAAAAAATGATTTTTTTTCATCTTACCTAGATCCATAATCAATTTAGATCATATTATCCACATAAACGAATGTGACGAGACGAGGACAATATTAATATTCGATATTTTTAGATTTGTCGGGAATGTCTCCTTTTTCATATCCCATTATAACATCGCGTATATGGTTATATGCACGGGTTCGCCAATAGAAGTTGTCAAAAGCAAATTCCTCTGGCACGTTGCAACCAGTCGCGGTAATAATATTTTCCAAAAGCTTCCATCGAGTCCTTTGAGAGTCACTAAAATACGATATATCTTGAATTAATTTACCATATATAAAATCTTTTTCTTGCAAATAAGAATTCCACATATCCTTTGAGATTGTTTTAAGAATTGCCTCAACATATGATGCGGCTCCATCCGAATTTCCATAACGATTTCCAACATAGCTCATTATTAAAGTATTTATCAATTTTCTAAGTGCGCCAGGATATTCGGCAACCGTATTAATGCTTACACCCGTAGCAGAAAGATGCTGGTTCAATTGGTTAGCTGGTTGAATTTCATTTGAAAAATTATCCCATCCCAAATGGGCTTTTTCTAGAGCCTCAATGTCACAATAAATCTGATAATTCTGGCATCCAAAATTATAGTACGAATTCACAACGGAATCGTAGCGTCCCTCATAGTAATATTTTTTCAATTCCGAGAAGAGGGGTTCATCTGAGCCACAATTCATTACTTCTGATTTAAAATAATCGTATTCTTCTCCGGAGCTAAATTCATGGAATTTGATTTCCCCCTCGTGCGATTGAAAATAGATACCAACATAACCTCTTGTTTCCCAGTCGATTGTATTCTTCAAAGATGCGTAGGCTTTATGTCGAGCTCCTCCAGGAATATCGTTCTGATTATTCGTATTATCAACAATATTATGATAAGACCTTATTTTTCCAGTCGTATCCAAGACGGTAATTCCATCAAAGTCTAACATTGAAATAAACAACTCTATACTGTTTTGCAATGCAAAGACTCTTTTTGCATCATTTGTTCGTTCATATGCAATAGAAACGCCTTCAAAATCAGTAGCCTTATTCCCAATAAAATTATCATCGTTTTCTTTCCATTCAGGTCTAACAATCAAACACATTGTTCCATGAACAGTCTGACGAACTTTTCTAAAAACACCGTCCCAATATTGGCATTCATTGCTCCAATGAGAAGGCGCTTCATTATATTTTTTATCATTGAACTCTTTCGTAAAAGAAGTCCTAATAAAAGAGCTACTGTAATAATTCCCATCAAAGCTTAACATTCGGATTCCTTCATAAGAGAAACCCTCCAAAAGAACGGCTTTAGATATCAATAGTTGTCGCTCGAGCACTCCAGTCTGTTCTAACTCTACAAAATAAACCCCAAATTCAATTTTTTCATCATTCAGCAAGTTTATATACAAATCAGCATTTTTGGCACAAAAAATGGCAATCTGTTTTAGGATTTTTTTTATTTCAGAACAATCGTGTTTATCGTTTTTTATATCATATGTTGCAATTTTGTAGAAACCATCTCCCAATCGGATTTTCTCTCTAAAATTTTCTCCTATTGCTATTTTAAAACTAAATGTTTTATCCTCTTCTTTATATGCAGAAATCTGAGGCAGAAAGTCATATAGAGCTTCCAGCAGGGATTCATTAACATTAGATCCTAATTTTTGCTTAAATAAAGCGTCTACTTCATCATGTTTCATGTAAACAATATTTTGTGACATTTTTTCCTCAAAATAAAAAACTTGCTAATAATATAAGTTATTTTATACGAAATTCATGTATAAAATTAATTGTATAAATCGTATTAATTTGTTACAAACCTGCGTTTGCCATGTGTTTGGGAAGCGCTGAAATGTATTGGAAATAATAAACTCTCTAACAAATCGAAAATAAAATCTAGAAGGGTGTATTCGTGTTTCTCCTAGCTGTTTTTTAAAGCACCTAAAGGCTCCGCCCCAAGGGTTATTTGCTATCTATAATGCATAATATCGGTATTATGCAGAGAAAATTTTTATTGTTAGATTTGTTATTTCTCAATTACCTTGACAACTTCTACGTCAGCGGGCAACCAGTTTACAGAATGAAGCTCTGACATGCTCAGCCACTTAGCTGCTTCATGTTCCAAAAGCTCTGGAGCCTTGCCTCCTATAATCGTGCAGAAAAAACAATGCATGGTCAAATGAAATGTCGGATAATCGTAATCAACCGTGCATAGAAAATCACCTACAGAAACATCGATAGCGAGTTCTTCTTTCAGTTCACGGGCTAGAGCCTGTTGCGGTGTTTCGCCAGGCTCCATCTTGCCGCCGGGAAATTCCCAGCCATCCTTGAATTCGCCATAACCGCGTTGGGTTGCGAATATCTTATCACTATCTTTAATGATGCCAGCTACAACTTCAATGTGTTTCATATCATCCTAATTTGCTTTTAAATAATTTAGCAATTCTGTTTTTACACGTGTTTCCATTTCAAATGTAACTTTTGCAATGGGGTGCTCTTTCCCTTTATTATCTTTCTTTGTTGCGTGTTTCTTCTCGATAATTTTAAATTTTCCCATATAATAGAAGTCATCGCCTTCTCCATCACTCTTCTTTACGAAAAGATGCTTTCGAGGCGCAGTTTCTACGTCTTTCATATAGCTGCTGTTTTCATCTTTTCCCATCTGCGTGTCCCAATAAAAAATTTCGTCATTTCTAAATTCATCTGCATAGTTTGGCTTGCCTTCGAGATATTCTTTGTTTTCTCCAGCATCCGCTTTATGGTATGTAACAAAAATACAAACGTCATCATTTTGGCGCCATTTCCCATACATCGTAGAGGATAAATCTTTATCCGCGTTAAGGAGTAGGCAAACATCTTGACGAGAATATTTTTCATAAAGGACAAACGGATTGTCGTTTACTAAATAAGGTTTGTACACTTTATCGTATATTGCAAAACTCAATGTGATAATGTCGTCAACATATTTTCTAAATGCGGTCTTAGAGAGAGCTTGGGCAAACGAATCTTTTGCTTTAGCTTTATTGCCGTCGATATCAATTAAGTTTATATTATTAGCCCAGTATTCTCCTGTTTTCTTTTCGTCAACGATTTTGGATTTCTTGCCATTTTCCTCTAAATAAAAAGTTTTTTTCAAAAATGATCCTTGAAGAATTGATACAATATTTTTTTCAATTTCGGGACCATATTCTACTATTCCCTTGTTCAACAAAATCTGTAGTAGTCTAGAGGCTTTAATCAGCATGCCCTTGGCTAATATCGTCGAAAGATATGTTAATATATTGCTTTCTTGTTCGTTAAGAATGTCCTGATCAGGCAATTCTGATTCCGTTATTCGCAAAAATTCATAATAATTGCCATACTTATTCAAAATCAAAAGAGGATCAACTTCACCATTATCCCAAAAATCAATTAAAGAAGGAACTCTTCCGAGCCTCAACTTGAGGGATTGATAACTGTTCTTTATAATTGTTGTGATGTTTGTAATCTGGTCTATCGATCTGAAAATTCTTTCTTTAGCAATTTCGTCAAAATGAATCGTACAACCTCCATCAAGAACTTTAGACCCATTTTGAATAAATCGACGCATGTTGTCTTTTTTATAGGATCTGTCTCCAGAGAGTGCAACAGCAATCAAATAATCATTATTGTAATTACCTATAAAATCAAGTACCATTAAGTATTCTTTCCCGTCCGCCTTGCGCAAACCTCGTCCTAATTGTTGAATAAAAACGATTGGAGATTGCGTGGGCCTTAACATTATAACTTGATTTACTTGCGGTATATCAACGCCTTCATTAAACATGTCGAAGGTAAATATATAGTCCAAGCCATTGTCGTAATCGTCTTCTTCTAACTTCTGTATTGTTTCTTCTTTTAAATTTTCCAATTCCTTTCCGCTAATTTTCTTGCCATTTATTTTCATTTTGCTATGTAAGGCGGCTGTTCGAAATCCTCGTTCTGCAAATTTCTTTGATAATTCATCGGCTTCTTTTACGCTGCTGCAAAATACAAGTCCTTTTAATCGTTTTCCGCAATATCCATATCGGTTAGCTTTTTCAATAACAAAATTAACTCGCTTATCGGATACTAAATTTTCAAATTCTCGATTTTCCTTTTTTT
The DNA here is from genome assembly GCF_002210325.1 of Fibrobacter sp. UWB1. Taxonomy (NCBI): domain Bacteria; kingdom Pseudomonadati; phylum Fibrobacterota; class Fibrobacteria; order Fibrobacterales; family Fibrobacteraceae; genus Fibrobacter; species Fibrobacter sp. UWB1. The sequence continues at coordinate 46,377 of NZ_MWQL01000014.1, read as the reverse complement.
GTCCATTGACGAATAAATCAGTAATTCCATAATAGTTGAACGGACACAAAAGATTTAAACGCATGGCTTCTTGTAAGCGAATTTCATGCGCTATATTGTAATCAAATGTTTTGTATACATCGAATCCGTCAAGTCTATCTGGTGAGGCTGTCATGCCCAACATAAATTTTGGAGTAAAATATTCCATTATTTCTTGGTAGCCGTCAGCTCCTGCACGATGAGCTTCGTCTACAACAACTACATCAAAAGAATCTTTTGCAAACTCAGTATAATGCTTAATCATCGTTTGCATAGTTGCGAAAATAAAATCGCGATCTAATTCTTTGGTTGAACCTGTATAAAGTCCCAAAGATTTAGTGTCGCCAAAAACTTTTTTAAAGGATTTCCTAGCTTGCTTCAAGATGATTTCGCGATGCACCAAAAAGAGAGCCCTTTGTGGTTTCATATCTCGCAAGGCGAATGCTGCTGCATAAGTTTTGCCTGTTCCAGTTGCTGATATAAGCAACGCACGTTTTGCGCCATTTTCTTGCATTTGCTTTAGACGCTTAATAAACGCGATTTGCATTTGGTTTGGTTCGAGTTTTATCTGCTCTATAGATACAACTTTCGATTCTTTTAGGATCCTCTTCTTTTCTTGTTCTAATCGCTTGTTTTCTGCATAAAGAAGCTGATATTCTTCTAGTGTTTCGTCATTTATTGTATGCGAATGCTCGCTATTCCATAATGTTTCAAAATCGTCAATAATATGCTGATAAATTTCCCCCTTTCCAGAGGATGTAAAAATGGTATTCCACTCTTTGTTTTCAAGAATTGCGCTTCGGGTTAGGTTGGAACTTCCTATCGAAATTTTTACGATGTCGTCCTTAAAAAATAAATACCCTTTTGTGTGAAACCCTTTTTGACTATTGCCACAGCAATACATTTTGAGTTCAATATTCTTGAAACCCATCAATATCTTAAGCGCTTTAGGTTCTGTGAATGTCAAATAGTCCGTTGTGAGAATTTTTCCGGGAATATTGTGATCCTCAAGATATTCTAAAGTCGTTTTTAACAGAGACAAACCAGCATCATTAATAAAGGCGACACTAATCACAAATTTTTCGCATTCATGGAGTGATTTGTCCAAAAAGGCAAACATGGTGTTGTCTTTTTCATTTGCGACAAACTGCGGTCTAAAGGCCGCATTTGATTCTACACTATTATCCCAAAATCCAGTTTCTAAAGCCTGTTTAAGATAGTTAGGAAGTGACATGCTGGTCCTCTTGCTGCTTTAAATTTTTAGTCATTAATTCTATTCAAAATTATCGGTCTTTTCTCGCCCATATACGGAAGCGCTCCGAGGGTGTTGAAGTCGATGAATTCAGTTGCTTCTTCGAAGTCCATGCCGTCGGTTTCCATCAAGCACCGCGCCATTTTCTCGTAGTCGTAGATGACGCGTCCGTCGTCGCTCACGCCGATGATTGCATTCAGGTAGTCGGGGCTTTCGAGTACCACGGCATCTTCGTAGCCGCGCTCGCAGAGAATGTCCTTGAGTCCGTTCAGCGTGAGGGGTGGATAATCGGCTGCTTCGATTCTCTCGACGAGTTCGCTTGCGCTCATCTCAAAGTATGTGGCAATCTTCTCGATGATTTCGAGCGAGACGTTCCGGCGTCCGTTCTCGATATCGCTCATGTAGCGCCGGCCGATGCCGGTTTCAAGTGCCAGTCTTTCTTGCGAGACGCCTTTTTGCGCACGCAACGCCCTGAGGGCCACGCCGATGTTCTGCTGTAGGGACATATAATAAACGGTTGTGAGAGGTTCCCAGAAAACATATAAATAGCGCAGCATTTAGCCACGCCATATAGTGCACAACAATGTCTGCCGTCAAATAATTCCTTGTAACTGACGCATTAGTCCAAAACGTGTATAAAAAACGGGAATTTTTATACATATGGGATTGGATATGTCTAAAAAATCGAAAAAATTAGACATACGGCCGCGCCAAACTACGCGTGATAACATAATTTGTAACACAAACGGTTGCATTTTGGTTTGTTTTTATGTATTTTTAGTAAAAAAGAGGTGAGTGTATGGCTCAGACGACCTTTAGCATCAGGATGGACAGCGACCTTAAAAAGGACTTCGACAAGCTGTGCGAGGATTTTGGGATGTCAATGAGTACCGCCATAAATGTCTTTGCGCGGGCAGTCGTGCGCGAGCGCCGCATACCGTTCGATGTCGCCTCGGCCGATGCTCCGGCGTATGCCGCAGACAGGCGTGTGTTCTATAACGCGAACCCGGTTGCGAGTCGCATGCTCCGGACCATGCAGCAACTTTCCGCCGATGCCGAGAAGGCCGGCTCCGCAGGCATGACGCTCGACGAAATAAACGCCGAGATCGCCGCAGCCAGGAGCGGGAAGTAATGCGCGGGTGTTGACTTCCCGCTGGCCTCTTTGTATATTTATCCCCGTATTACGACAATCCCTGCGACAGTCGGCATAGGCCTTGCGGCCCGTACGTGCATCCGCGGTGGGGTTCATCAACCTTCTTGTTGATGTTGTTGGATAGCTGGCAGGAACACGACCTGCTCGAGTGTGTGGCGAAAGCCGCGCCAGGTAACGCCGAGGAAAGCCCTCGCCAACAGCATTGCAAGAGCATCCCAAAACATAACAAACCCAGATTGTGCCTGCAGTGTAGGCGCAATTAAAACCGTTTTTAACGTTCGCTCATGCCGAGCGGGCTAGAGGATTATTATGGCAAGAAAAACTGATAAATTGGCTGTCGCGGAGTTCCCGCTCATCGACGAAACGTTGTTGAAATTGCGGATATACACCATCCGCGGGGTCAAGGTGATGCTCGATGCCGACCTAGCCGAGATTTACGGATACGAGACGAGATTTTTCAATCGCCAGGTAAAAAACAACATTGATCGATTTGCGGAGGATTTTCGGTTTCAATTGAATGAGGATGAAATGCAAAACTTGATGTGCAAAAAATGCACATCAAGTTGGGGTGGAACACGAAAATTGCCGTATGCCTTCACCGAACAGGGCATCTATATGCTTATGACGGTTTTAAAAGGTGACCTTGCGATTCGTCAAAGTATGGCCCTTATTCGCCTTTTCAAGCAGATGAAGGACTATATCGTTGCGGAAAACCATCAACTACTCGGAACTGCGGGAATTGCCCAGATTGCGGCACAGACTGTTCAAAACACGCGCGAAATCGCAACGGTTTCCGCTGAAGTAAAGGAGCTTTCCGGCGAAGTTCGCGATATCCGGAGCGATCTGGGAAAAATCAATGTGGACCTCCAGATGGTCATGGAAAATTTCGTCGATCCCTCGACATACGAGCATTTCTTGATTCTGAACGGGCACAAGCTGGAGGCAGATGTCGCCTATGCGCAAATTTACGGTATGGCGAAAAAGTCGCTGTTGATTGTTGATAATTATGTGGATGTCAAGACACTGAATTTGCTGCGGAATGTGCACGAGGGCGTTTTCGTCCTGATTTTCAGCGACTTGCTCGGTGGAAGCCGCATGACAGATGACATGCTTGCCGATTATCGGGCCGCCCGACCGGACGTGTCGATTGACAAGAAACCCGCCATGCACAAGTTCCACGACCGCTACATTCTCGTGGATTTCAAGACCAAGAGCGAAAAGTTGTACCATTGCGGGGCGTCTTCCAAAGATGCCGGCAACAAGATTACGACCATCGTGCAACTGGACGACGTTGATGCATACCGGAACATGTTTGAGGAACTGTTGGAGCAAGCAAGAGGGTAAAATGGCTCATCAAATTTGACAGACACTGTCTATCAAATTGGGGCAACAGTGTTGCCCGAAATTTCTAGTTACAAATGAAGATCGCAAATCGCGACCTCCAATGCGGACATCGTTCTATTTTGATGGGCGGCAGCGGTTGGGCGATAGGTTGGATAAAAGGTTGGGTGACTGTAAAATTTTCTTGCCACTCTTGCCAATTTTGGGGATATTAGGTACATTAATGCCCGACGTGTTTCTCCGTCTAATGGAGAAATGCGTCTTTTTTTTATTTCGATTTTCGGGATAATGGGGACGCCTCTAACATCAACCAGCCGCGAACGCGGCTACATGGAGGCTGCATGGCTACGAAAGTTTTGGTTAAAGAATGTCAATACGCTGAATTTAAACAGTCTTGGCAAGATGAATACCTGAAATGGATTTGTGCATTCGCAAATACCGAAGGCGGGTCGCTTTTTGTCGGTGTTGACGATAAAGGCTATGCTTTGTTCATGCAGGGGCGCACTTGGGATTCCGTTCCTGTTCCTGGAATTTCGACGAAGGAGTTGGATCACGGAGCGCTAAAGTTGTTCAGGGAAAAGGCGGTCGAATCGCAGCGTCTCGATAAAAAGGCTGCCGGAGTCTCGGTGCAGAATCTTCTCCAGAATCTCCGCTGCACCGAAGGTTGCCTTTTGACACGTGCGGCCATGATGTGTTTCCATCCTGACCCGGAACGCTGGGTTACGGGAGCGTATATAAAGATTGGCTTTTTCGCGACCGAAGCGGATATTTTGTACCAAGACGAAATCCATGGACCGCTTTTGATTCAGGTCGAGCGGGCGATGGACTTGATTTTCACGAAATACATGAAGGCGTTGGTGAGTTACGAGGGAATCAATCGCCAGGAGCGGTTCTTTTTCCCGCCCGACGCTTTCAGGGAATTGTTGTTGAACGCCGTCGTCCATAAGGATTACACTGAAACGACTCCTATCCAAATCAAGATTTATTCTGACCGTATCTGGATGTGGAATCCGGGCAACATGCCTGAAGAAGTGAAGGTGAAGGACCTTTTCAAAAAGCATGTTTCTAAACCGCGTAACCCCAATATCGCCAATGTATTTTTTAAGAGCGGCTATGTGGAAAGCTGGGGACGCGGCTATTACAATATCGAATTGGCTTGCGAAGAAACTGATTCCAAGCTCCCTAAGCCAAAGGCCGAATTTGGCGGGCTTACGGTTGAATGCCGTGCAAGCGACCAGTATAAGGAACTTGCTAGTAAATGGAATATAGGGGGTGTGAATCCGCCTATAAATCCGCCTATAAATCCGCCTATAAATCTGCCTATAAACCTGCCTATAAATCTGCCTATAAATAGCACGCAAAAGGTGTTGCTGAATTTGTTGCAAGAGAATAATTCTTACACTTATGACAAGTTAGCCGATAAGATGCAGAAAACTCGAGAAACCATACGTGAGAACTTGAAAAAACTCCAAGAACTTGGCCTTATCCGTAGAGTCGGCGCGCGCAAGAACGGCCATTGGGAAATTGTTGAGAAATAAAATCTAAGTGTGGCCCCATGAAATATGGGAAGACGAAGACCTTCGCAAAAATCGCGGATGGAAAGCCGTCGAAGAATAGCGCAGGCGTTGACTTTCCTCAAACTTCTTTGTATATTTATCCCTGTATTACGACAATCCCTACGACAGTCGGCATAGGCCTTGCGGCCCGTACGTGCATCCGCGGTGGGGTTCATCAACCTTCTTGTTGATGTTGTTGGATAGCTGATAGGAACACGACCTGCTCGAGTGTGTGGCGGAAGCCATGCCAGGTAACGCCGAGGAAAGCCCTCGCCAACAGCACCGCAAGAGCATCCCAAAACATAACAAACCCAAATTGCGCCTGCAGTGCAGACGCAATTCTCGCTTTGAACGGCTGTTTTCCATTTTAAATTGCCGCAGCTAGGAGCGGGAAGGAACCGGTCACAAATTGTGACCACATGGAAGCTATATGACTAAAAATAAAGAGAACGTCCCTGCAAAAGCGGTGAAATCACTGTTCAATAAGATATCTCCCCTTATTACACAATCCCGAAAAATGGTTGCATCGACCATCAATGCTGCCGAAGTCTGCACCAAATTCAAGATAGGGCAGTATATAGTCGAAGATGAACAGAAAGGCAAGAACCGAGCAGCATATGGAAAACAAGTGCTCATTCACCTGTCAGCCAGACTGATAGAAAAACATGGGGAGGGCTGGTCTGTTGAAACATTGACTCTCTGTAGAAAATTTTTCAATGTGTACTCGAATTTCGTAAACAGTGTTTACGAAATTGAGGGCGAATATAAATTCACCCTTTCGTGGTCCCATTACCTGGTGCTCATGCGTATCAAGAATGCCGATGAACGCCGTTTTTACGAGATAGAGGCCACTTCCGGGAACTGGTCTTTTCGCGAGTTGCAGCGGCAGTATGGTTCAAGCCTGTATGAGCGTCTTGCGCTGAGCCGGGACAAGGAGCAGGTTGCCCGTTTGGCACAGGTTGGCAACGTGGTGGAAAAGCCGGAGGATATCATCAAGAATCCGGTGACGCTTGAATTTGTTGGCTTGAAGCCGGACGCTTCGTATTCGGAATCGAAACTGGAATCTGCTATCATCGGTAAATTGCAAGATTTCCTGCTTGAATTGGGGAAAGGATTCCTGTTCGAAGCGCGTCAGAAGCGTTTCTCCTTTGACGAGGACAACTACTATGTGGACTTGGTCTTGTACAATCGTCTGCTGCAGTGCTATGTGCTCGTTGACTTGAAGGTCGATAAGTTGACGCACCAGGATCTCGGCCAGATGCAGATGTACGTAAACTATTACGACCGCTATGTAAAGCAGGATTTTGAAAAGCCGACTATCGGCATTCTGCTTTGCAAGGAGAAGAAGGACACCCTTGTGAAGCTGACTTTGCCCGAAGATGCGAATATTTACGCCTCCGCCTATGAGCTGTACCTGCCGGACAAGAAACTATTGCAGGCGAAGGTCAAGGAATGGGTAAATGAATTTGAAAATGCAAGATAAGAGTATTGTGAAGATGCGCCCTTCAAGCAACTAATGGAGAAATACGATGAAGAAAAAATCAGAAGAAGAGAACAAGAAAGATAATACTGGATGGAAGGCCTTCATGGAATTGCGCAGGCAGGCTCAGCGCGGCCCTGCTGCAGGTATGACGCTCGACGAAATCAACGCCGAGATTGCCGCCGCCCGGAGCGGGAAATAAAGGATTTACCCAAAAGACTACCCAATACTACCCAATCCCACCCAATCCCACCCAATCCTACCCAATCCTACCCAAAAAACTACCCAGAAAACTACCCAGAAAATACTTGATGCGATATCAAATAATCCTAATGTGACTAGGTTGGAGTTATCAGAAATTTGTGGAATAACTGCAGACGGCGTAAAATGGCAATTGAGAAATCTCACAAAGTCTGGGCGCACCCATTGATAAAAAATCAACAAAAAGTGTCTTTTGGGGCATTTTTTAGCCCGTTTTTGGGGCTAATTTTATTGTGGTTGGAAATTTTTAGGAGCTCTTATGAGAACGCTGGGCTTAGTGTTTGGTACTTTGGCGTGTGCGGCGACGGTGTTTGCACCTGTGGCTTTCGCTGCCGAAAATCCCCTAAAACTGTGGTACAATAGCGATGCGGGTACCTCGTTTACCGATGCTTTGCCCATTGGCAACGGCTACATGGGCGGCATTGTCTACGGTGGCGTTGCAAAAGACATTATCGGCCTGAACGAAAGTACCGTATGGTCGGGCGGCCCCGGCGACAACAACAAGCAGGGTGCGGCAAGCCACCTGAAAGACGCGCGCGATGCCATGTTCCGTGGCGACTACCGCACGGCAGAATCCATTGTATCTAATTATATGATTGGTCCGGGCCCGGCAAGCTTTCAGCCGGTGGGCGACCTGGTGATTACCACGTCGCATTCGGGCGCTACCAATTACCGCCGCGAACTCGACCTCAAAACGGCTATCGCAAAAACGACGTACACGGCCGGCGGCGTCAACTACACCCGCGAATATTTTGCAAGCTACCCGGACCATGTGATTGTGGTGCGCCTCACGGCCGACAAGAGCGGCTCGGTGAGCTTTGGCGCCACCATGACGACTCCGCACCGTAGCAACAGCATGTCCAGCAGCGGCAACACGCTCGTTTACGATGTCACGGTGAATTCCATCAAGTTCCAAAATCGCCTGAACGTGGTGGCCGACGGCGGTACGGTTTCGGTCGCGAACGGCAAAATCAACGTGCAGGGCGCAAACTCCGCAATGCTCGTGCTCACCACGGCTACGAATTTCAAGTCTTATAATGATGTCTCGGGCAATCCGGGCGCAATCGCAACTGAAATCATGTCGAAGGTAGCCAAAAAGTCTTACGACGACTTGCTCAGCGCGCACCTCAAGGATTACCAGACGATTTTCAATCGCGTCTCTTTGAACCTGGGCGAACCCGACAAGAGCGCAGGCGACATTACCAGCACTCGCGTCAAGAATTTCAATTCTACCAATGACCCCTCGCTTGTTGAATTGCACTATCAATTCGGTCGTTACTTGCTGATTTCGAGCTCTCGTAAGGGTGGCCAGCCGGCTAACTTGCAGGGCATTTGGAACAAAGACACGAACCCGGTTTGGGGCAGTAAGTACACCACCAACATCAACTTGGAAATGAACTACTGGCCGGTAGAAACGGCGAACCTGGGCGAATGCGTGTGGCCGCTGATTGACAAGATCAAGAGCATGGTGCCGCAGGGCGAAAAGACGGCCAAGGTGCACTGGGGTGTAGACGAAGGCTGGGTGGAACACCACAATACCGACCTTTGGAACCGTACCGCTCCTATCGATGGCGCATGGGGCTTGTGGCCCACGGGCGCAGGCTGGCTAAGCACGCACTTGTGGGAACATTTCTTGTTCAACCCGACCGATAAGGCTTACTTGCAAGACGTTTATTCGACCATGAAGGGCGCGGCTTTGTTCTTTGTGAACAGCTTGATTGAAGAACCCGAAACTGGCCACAAGTACTTGGTCACGGCACCCAGCGATTCTCCGGAAAACGATCACGGTGGCTACAACGTTTGCTTTGGCCCCACCATGGACAACCAGATTATTCGCGACGTGCTGAATTACACCATCGAGGCCTCCAAGATTCTCGGTGTCGACGAAGATGCCCGCGCCAAGATGGAAGCGGTGGTAAAGCGCTTGCCGCCTACAAAGACGGGTAAGTACGGCCAGATTACGGAATGGCTGCAGGATTGGGATGACCCGAACAACAAGAACCGCCATATTTCGCACCTGTACGGTCTTTTCCCCAGCGCACAGATTACGCCCGAAGAAACTCCCGACTTGATCAAGGGCGCAGGCGTTACGCTGAAGCAGCGCGGCGACGATGCTACCGGTTGGTCGCTCGCTTGGAAGATCAACTTCTGGGCCCGTATGCACGACGGCGATCACGCTTACACCATGATTCGCATGTTGCTTACGCCGAGCAAGACTTATAATAATTTGTTCGATTCCCACCCGCCGTTCCAGATTGATGGTAACTTCGGTGCAGTCTCGGGCGTGAACGAAATGCTCATGCAGAGCCATAACGGCAGAATCAACTTGTTGCCGGCGCTGCCTTCTCAGTGGAAGGACGGTAACATCAAGGGTATTCGCGCCCGCGGCGGTTTCGAAATCGATTCTATGGCCTGGAAGGGCGGCAAGCTCGCTTATGTGGCCATCAAGTCCGATGTGGGCCAGACTCTGAACCTGGTGAATGGTTCGAACAAGTTCACGACCACCACGGTTCCGGGCAAGGTTTATGAATTCGATGGCAACCTCAAGCTCACGAATCAGCCCTTCGAACCGGTGACGCTCCCGGGCAAGATTGAGGCCGAAGCTTACACCGCTATGGACGGCGTGCAAATTGAGCCCGACGAAGAAGGCGTGCCGAACCTCGGCTGGATTAACGATGGCGACTTTAGCGAATACCTGGTGAAGGTGCCGACTGCTGGCGCCTACACCCTTACCGCCCGCGTGGCAAGCGCCGCCGAAGAAAAGTCCACCATTACGGTGAGCGATTCTACGGGCAAGGCTCTGGCAACGCTTACGGTGGACCCCGAAAAGACCAAGGGTTGGAACGACTGGTACGAAACTTCGACCACCATCGATTTGGCGAAGGGCGAACAGAAACTCAAGTTCACTTACTCGGGCACTACCGACTTCTTGATGAATGTGGACTGGTTTAACTTTAAGACCGACCCGATGCCGATTGTGGAAGTTGCCCGCGTGGCAAATACGCTAACGGTTCGCCCGGTGTCTATGGCCCGCGCCTCTGTAGCCCTGATGGTGAATACCGACGGCGATTACGAAGTGCGCCTGTATACGGCCAACGGCAACATGGTGGCCAAACGGCAGGGTAGCGGTAATTCTCTGGTGGAATTCGGCAAAAATGGCCGCTTGCTACAAGGGACTTACATTGCGGTTGTCAAGAGCGGAAACCTGCAAAAAACGCTCAAAATCAAGGCATATTGATAATTTGTCCACGCGAATTGCCTTTTCGCGTGGAGTTTTACCCTTTTTTGGGGGTAATTTTTAGGTTGGTGAGTAAGGAAAATCGCTCCGGTGGGGGCGTAAAGGGATGCATTATGATGTTTGCGAAGAGCATTAAGGCTGCAATTGCCTTGGTTGGTTTCGGGCTGTGCACGCAGGCTATGGCCGAAAACCCGATTATCCAGACATATTATTCTCCGGACCCGGCGCCTGTCGTGTTTGGCGACACGGTTTGCGTGTACACCGGTAACGACGAAGGCGGTCACTTCTTTACCATGCACGGCTGGCGTGTTTCTTGCTCCACCGATATGGTGAACTGGACCGACAAGGGCGAACTGATTCTTTCGAACGAAAGCTTTGGCGGTAACGCGAAGAAGAACGGTGACTGGGCCGCTCAAGTGGTGCGCCGCAACGGCAAGTACTATTACTATGTGACCGTGGAATCCACTCGCGGTGGCCGCGCTATTAACGTGGCTGTGGCCGACAAGCCCGAAGGTCCGTTCAAGGATGCTCGCAATGGCCAGCACCTTGCAGGCCCCAACTGGGACTACATTGACCCCACCGTTTGGATTGATGACGATGGTCAGGCTTGGCTCTACTGGGGTAACCCGAAGCTTTATTACGCCAAGCTCAAAGAAAACATGATCGAATTCGATGGCGATATCAAGGTGTTCGACATGAGCCGCGGTTTCTCGCCCAGCGGTAATTCTGTGTACACCGAAGGTCCGTGGATTCACAAGCGTAACAACAAGTATTACATGCTCTATGCCTCTCATGGTACGGGCAACGGTGGCGAACGTATTTCGTATTCCACCAGCAATTCCCCCACAGGTCCGTGGACTTGGGGCGGCCTTATCATGGAACCGGGTCAGGGTGCCGCATTTACGAACCACTGCGGTATCATTGACTTTAAGGGCCGTAGCTTCTTCTTCTATCATAACCAGAAGAACGTGAGCGGTGGCGGCTTCAGCCGTTCCACTGCAATCGAAGAATTTACCTGGGGTGCCGACGGAACCATTCCGAAAATTAATCCCACCAATAACGGTGTCGTGAAACCGGTCAAGAATCTTGATCCCTTCGATCGCGTAGAAGCCGAAACTAAGTCTTGGGTGGGCGGCATGAGCGTGAGCAGGCCTGGCGACCCTCAAGGTGGCAACTATACCATCATCAACCATGTGAAGGCTCAAAATGGTGCGGTTTACCTGACCAACATGGGCAACAACTTCTATACGAAGGTGCGCTCTGTAGACATGGGTGACGGTGCCGATCGTATTATCATTTGCACCAGGGGCAACGGCGGTAAGCTTGAACTCCATGCCGGTTCCGAAAAAGGAGCGCTCCTTGCTACAATGAATATTCCGTCTAGTTCTGCCTGGCAAGAAAATTCTTATGACCTGAGCGATGCTGCAGGCATTGATGACTTGTTCTTTGTGGTAAAGCAGGGTGGTTTCGATTTCGACTACTGGTACATGGAAAGCGAAAAGAATGCTGTGCCGCAGACTCCTTACAAGGAAGTGGCTGCAAAGATTCCGGGCAAGGTCGAAGCCGAAAACTATGACGTGGGCGGCCACAATAAGGCCTTCTACGACAACGACCGCGAAAACCAGGGGAAGGCCTACCGCGAAGACGAAGTGGACATTGTCGACATTAGCGATTCCAAGTGCGGCGCTGAAGCTTGCAAGGGCTACGCCATCGGTTACACGCAAGATGACGAATGGGTAGAATACACGATCAATGTCGCTGCCGACGCCAAGTACGACATCACGGCAAATATCGCTACTGCCTCCGAGACTTCTGGCATGCAGCTGTTCGTTGACGACAAGGAAATTACCGAAGCCATCACCTTCGAAAAGATTGATTCTGTGTGGACTACATATAAAGTAGTAGACATCGGTTCTGTGGATCTCAAGAAGGGTGAACATGTGCTCAAGCTCTTGATTACGGGCGGTTACCTGAATGTGGACTGGATTGAATTTAACGATCCGAACAAGACATCGATTGCGAATGCCGTGCGTCTCGATGCTCAAAAGGTGTCTGCTTATAACGTGTTCAGCGCCACCGGTAAGTTCCTCGGCCGCATTGATGCCGAAGGTGCTAACCTCGCTCAAACCCTTAAGAATGCTGGGTTTGCAAGCGGCATGTACATCATGCGCGCAGTTGGCCTGAACAAAACCCACCGCGTCCAAGTCCGCTAATACGTCATTGCGCAAGCGCATGACAGCATCGGCTCGGCAATGGCAGTCCGTAAGCGGCCTGTCGCTGCACTCGCCTCGCACGTCATTGCGAGCCCCTTGGGGCGAAGCAATCCATGCACTTGCTTTCTAATTGTCTTCCCGGGCTTGACCCGGGATCTCCTTTTACGGCTTTCCAAGCGTTGATAAGTTGTCAACGAGAACTCCCTAAAAGGGAGTTCTTTTTTTTCTTGTAAAAGATATCTTTACTTATGGTGTGGAATTTTAAGTGAGGTCATTATGAAGAACTTCTTGGTTTCGGTTGCCGCCTCTTGTGCGGCTTTATGCGCGTCGTTTGCAACGACCGCAAACGCTCAGCCCAATGATGAATGGAATGGCAAGCCCCGCGTGTTTGCCGTGAATGTGCTTACTCCGCACGTAACGTCCATGCCGTATACAACGGTCAAAGAAGCCGTGAAGGGCGACCGCCATGCTTCTGAATGGTACCAGAGCCTTTCGGGCAAATGGAAATTTTTCCATGTCGAAAAACCCGCCCAGCGCAATAACGATTTCTACAAAGACAACTACGATGTCTCTGGCTGGGACGAAATCCCGGTGCCGTCTTCTTGGCAGTTGCTGGGTTACGACCATCCGATTTACACCAACGTGGTTTACCCGTGGGCGCAGAACAATAACGTGTCTGCTCCGGGCGCTCCGACCAACTTTAACCCAGTGGGCCATTACCGCCGTAACTTCACCGTTCCCGAAAAATGGAGCGGCAAACGCATCCGCCTGCACTTTGAAGGCGTTGAATCCGCCTACTATGTTTGGGTAAACGGCAACTATGTCGGTTACGCCGAAGACTCTTTTACGGGTCATGAATTCGATATCAACAAGTACTTGCGCAAAGGCGAAAATAATATCTCCGTTCAGGTGTTCCGCTGGTGCGACGGCTCTTGGCTCGAAGACCAGGACTTTATCCGCCTTGCCGGTATCATGCGCGACGTGTACATTTACGCCGTGCCCGAAGTGCATATTCAGGACTTCCAGATCGACGCCACTCTTGCTAGCAACTACAAAGATGGTATCTTGAAGACCAGAACCTGGATTTACAACTCCACGGGTTCTGCCTCTGGCGACTACACTGTAGAACTTTCTCTCTACAACGAAAATGGAACCGAAGTCATTGCTCCTGTATCCAAGTCGGTTTCGGGCATTGGCTCGAACGGCGGCCAAAAGGATATCTACTTCGAAATCCCGTATACCGCGCCCAAGCTGTGGTCTGCAGAAACTCCGAACCTGTATACGGCGGTGCTCGCCCTCAAGGATAGCAAGGGCAACATCGTGCAGGTCGAAAGTAACAAGATCGGTTTCCGCAAAATCGAAATCAAGAAGGATAATGGTGCTCCGCGCCTGTATGTGAACGGCATGCCGGTAAAATTCCATGGTGTTGACCGCCATGAACTCGACCCGGATAACGGCCGCGCGGTTACATACGATCGCATGGAAAAAGACGTGATTCTCATGAAGCGCTTTAACATTAACGCTCTCCGTATGTCGCACTATCCGAATAACCCCTACATGTACGATCTTTGCGACAAGTACGGCATTTACGTGATTGACGAAGCAAACGTCGAAAGTCATGGTGCAAATAACAGCTTGCCCAAGAATAGCGACGACTGGCGTGCCCCCGCTGTGGACCGTATGAATTCCATGGTGCAGCGCGACAAGAACCACCCGAGTATTATCTTGTGGTCATTGGGTAACGAAGCCGGTAACGGTAACGTGTTCGCCTCGGAACGCGAACGCGCCCACCAGATTGACTCCACCCGCTTTGTGCATTACGAAGGCGACTGGAATAACGCCGATGTGAACAGCTGGATGTACTTTGGCCCGGACGCCGTGCGTAACTACAACGACGCCAACAAGCCAATTATGCTTTGCGAATACGAACACGCCATGGGTAACTCCGTGGGCGATCTGCAAGAATACATGGACGCCTTCTACGCTAACCCGCGCAGCTTCGGTGGCTTTATTTGGGACTTCATTGACCAGGGGCTCCGCCACAAGGGTACGCCGTATTTTGAATTCGGCGGCATGTGGGGCGACTGGCAGAACGACGACAACTTCTGCGCAAACGGCCTCGTATTCCCTGATCGCGCCTTGCAGCCCGAAATTTGGGAAGTCAAGTATCAGTACGCTCAGGTCCGCGTCAAGAACGTTGATGCCGCCAAGGGCAAGATTCAGATTGAAAGCCGCTACCTCTACAAGAACCTGGGAGATTTCCTCGATGGCTACTGGTCTATCAAGGAAAACGGCAAGGTCATCAAGGAAGGCAAGCTGAACGGTTCGCAGATGAACGTTGGCCCGAACCAGAAGAAAGAAATCACGATTGACATGCCGAAAATCGAAACCACAGTTGGTGCCGAGTACTTCTTGGATCTCGATTTCCGCCTCAAGAACGACGAACTCTGGGCTAAGGCCGGCTATAGCATTGCCCACGAACAGTTCGGCATCGATTTGGGCCAGCTCTGGTCTACTGAAATCGATATCAGCACCTTGCCGACTTACAAGGTGAACAAAACCAACGGTCTCGAAATCGAGGGCAAAGATTTCAAGATCCGCTTCGACGAAAAGAACGGCACGCTTGCAAGCTACGTGCTCGGTAACGATACCATTATCAAGAACGGCGGCATTCCGAACTTCTGGCGCGCCCCGATCGACAACGACAAGGGCTTCAACATGGAAAAGGGGCATGGCGAATGGCGCAAGGCAAGCCTGAAACGCAACGTGACCTCCGAAGTCAAGGAAGTGTCTCAGCAAGAAACCCAGGTGACCTTCAACTTCAGCTTCCCCGATGTGGGCAGCACCAAGATGAAGATGACTTACTACGTATACGGTAGTGGCGATATCGTGGTGAGCTACACGCTCAATCCCGATGGCTCCAAGAGCTACTTGCCGAACGTGGGAACGCTCTTTACCGTGCCGGGCGGCTACGAAAAGGTCCGCTGGTTTGGCCGCGGCCCCGATGAAAACTACATGGGCCGTAACCGCGGAAGTTTCATGGGCCTCTATTCGACGGTTGCCGATTCTATGACGGTTAAGTACATGGAAATTGGCGAAACCGGCCAGCGTACCGATGTCAAGTGGGCGACGCTCACCAACAACGATGGCAAGGGCTTAATGATTGTGGGTAACCCGCGCATGGAATTCAGCGCCCAGCATTATACTCCGGAACAGCTTTCCAACGTAAAGCTCCCGTGGGAACTCAAGCGCGACAAGGATATTACGCTTCGCGTGGACTTGCACCAGATGGGTGTTGGCGGTATCAACTCTTGGGGTGCCGAACCGCTCGATGCTTACAAGCTCAAGGCGAACCGCGAATATTCTCACACCTTCCGCCTGGCTCCGATCCGCAAAAAGTTGAACGACCCGACCGAATACTCGCTGCTCGGATTCCGCAACTTCGGCTGGAACAAGGAAATCGCCCCGGCTAAGTACGGCGAAACTGAAATCGAGAAGATTTACGAAAACCAGCCTGACAAGGATATTACCGAAGATGCCAATGAGGAAACCGAAGGTCGGACCCCGATTCTGCCGAGTGGCGTAAAAATGGCAAATAATGCCGTTCGCGACTATAGCGTGTTTGACATGCAGGGCAGAATTGTTGCTAAATTTAGCACAGTTGGTATCGAAGATTTGCAGGCCAAGACAACGGCCGCGGTCAAGCGCTCGGGTACTTACTTGGTGAAAACTAAGACGGGTACGGCTTACCGCATCAACGTAAAGTAATTGTCATCCCGGACTTGATCTGGGACCCCGAACCTCCACACCCCATGCAATGAACGTCCCGGAAGAAATTCCGGGACGTTTCTCATGAACACGAACAATGACTTATGAGAGCTCCAAAAGGATTAGTTAGTCATTGCTCGTCCTTCGTTCCGACAACTGGCTAATGCCAGTTGCCTCCACTCGGCAAGAAATCTGACTTTTTCGGGCCTTTTTGTGAAATTTTGGTGATTGAAATTTTTGCAAAAGTGTTTTTTGAAGGAGTCCGCAATTTGGGCTTTTTTTGGATATCTTTAAATTGGTTGAAAAGGATGGTCATTATGAAGTTTCGAGTACTTCTCCCGTTTATTCTGCCGTCGTGCATTTGTGCCGCGGTAAACCTGAATGTAAGCCTGGGCGACAGCATTAAGCCGGTGACCCATGTGGCGACCGGTTCGCTTTATGGCTTGACCGAGACGCTCCCGAGCAATATCGAAAAAGATGTGGCGCCTCTCAAACCGAACGTATTCCTTTCGCCGGCGCGCAGCGGTAGCGGTCGCCAGCAGCCTATCGGTGGTGCGTTCCTTGTGGCTCCGCGTGTCGAAAGCATTGGTGCCAAAATCCAGATCCGCCTGGCCGACGTATTGCCCGGCTGGCCGTACAAGTTCCAGAACATGGATCACTGGAAAAACGAAGTCAAGTCGGTCATCAACGACAAGCTCAAATCGAACAACAAGAACTTTGACGGTTACGAAATTTGGAACGAACCGAACGATACCTGGAAATCGAGCATTGACTTCAATTCCGGTCTCTGGAAACAGACTTACGATTTGATCCGCCAGATGGACCCCGGTGCCAAAATCATTGGCCCGTCGTACTCCTTCTATCATGGTTCCAAGATGGAAGAATTCGTGAAGTACTGTTCGCAGAACAACTGCATGCCCGACGTGGTCAGCTGGCACCAGTGGGGTAGCGGTGGCTTCGTGGGTTCTGTCGAAACTTACCGTAACCTCGAAAAGAAATACAACGTCAAGCCGCGCCCGCTGAGCATCAACGAATATTCTTCGACCGAACACAGCGAAGAAGGTTGCCCGGGCCTGTCTATTCCCTTTATCGCTAAATTCGAACGTCACGGTGTCGAAAGCGCCATGATTTCTTGGTGGTTCGTACCGCTTCCGGGTCGCTTGGGTAGCCTGCTCACCAAGGATAACGAACGCGGTGGCGGCTGGTGGCTCTATAAGTGGTATGGCGACATGAGTGGCTACATGGCAAAGGTTGTCCCCCCCAACGACAAGAGCGATGGTGTTGATGGCTTTGCCGCCCTCGACAAGAAGAAAGGCTTTGCAAGCATCGTGCTCGGCGGAAACACCAAGGGCGATATCAACGTGAACATTTCGGGTATTCCTTCTGCATTCGGCAACAAGGTGAATGTGACCGTGGAATACGTGGTTTGGGAAAACAAGGACAAGGCCGTACCCTCGACGAACCTGGTGTCCGACAAGGAATATGACGTGAGCGACGGCAAGATTACGGTGCCGGTGAATATCACGAATACCAAGTACGGCTATCGCGTGTACATTACACCGATCATTCCTCAGGCGCCTTATAAGGATGTCGCCGCCGCAATCCCGGGCAAGATCGAAGTCGAAAATTACGATGTGGGCGGTTCGGGCAAGGCCTACCTCGACAAAGATGACGACAACAAGGGCGGTGAATACCGCGACGACGCCGTCGATATCGTTAAAGCAGGCAATGGCTACGCCATCGGTTACACGCAAGAAGGCGAATGGCTCGAATACACCGTGAAGGTGGCCAAGTCGGGCGAATACAACGTGAACGCAAGCTACGCGACCTCTTCTGAAAATGTGGGCTTCAAGCTCTACGTCGACGGTAATGCGGTTACAGATAACATCATCGTGCCGCAAGGTGCCGACTGGGAAACCTATTCGACATACGAAGCAGGCAAAGTGAACCTTACCGAAGGCGAACACGTGCTCAAGCTCGAAATCGTGGGTAACTACGTGAACCTCGACTGGCTCGAATTCGTGGACCCGTCGCAAACCACGACGCGCTTTGCGACCGCTCCCGCCCTCCAGCGAGCAAGCGCAACCTTTGACGTCTTCAGCGCGACAGGTAAGTTCCTCGGCCGTGCCGACATCGGTGCCACCGCTACAGAATCGCTCGCCGCTTCGCTCAAGCAAGCCGGCTACGCCAGCGGTGTCTACCTCGTCCGCACCGCCGCCGGCCGCACCCAGCGCATCCAAGTGCGCTAAGTGCCGCCTAGAACGCTTCATGACTCCATGCAACCAAAAGAACCCCCCGCGCAAGCGAGGGGTTCTTTGGTTGGTTTTTAGGAGGTATTCTTAGGAGTACTAAGATTCGTTTGTGAGAGAGAACTTACTTCACGAAGCTTGCCGGGAGCGTGAACTGCTTCAGGAACGGCCAGCCGATGCTTGCGTCACCGTAGTCGTGGCCGCCGCCCTGCTTGGTGCAGAGAACAACCTTCGTGCCATCCTGGCAGTTGGAGTATTCGTCGCAACCATTGGCGTTCTTGGTCGGAGCGCCAGTACAGCCGTTCTTTTCGGCCCAGAACCTGAAGGTGCCTTCGGCGCCGAGGAAGTTCAGGCCGTCGTTGAATCCGCTATCGCCGCCCTGATATTTGCAGACCGGGTCATTCGTACCGCGGAAGTTGATGACAGAAATCGGACGTGACATCTTGCAAGCGGCGCTATTGGTCTTGTTCAAGTCCATAGCTGCCGGAGCGACTGCTGCAAAGACGTCGGACATCATGCAAGCCACGTGGTTGCTCATACCGCCACCCATCGAGAAACCGGTTGCGTAGATACGCTGCGGGTCGATACAGGCGATTTCTTTGAGCTTGTCAATCATTGCGTAAGAGAACTTGACGTCGTCATCGTTGGAGCAGCACGGACCGACGTTCCAGCCGTTACCCATTCCACCCGGTTTGCTAGTGCCGTCCGGGTAAAGCGTGATTACGCCTTCGGGGTCAGTCTTGGCCTTGTACGGAGAACTTCCGAATTCGCCATTGCCGGAACCGCCAATCGGGTGGTAGTCAATAACGAGCGGTACGGGCTTGTCGCCCTTGTAGGCACTCGGAATGTGCATAATAAAGGTGCGCTGCTTGCCATCGACGGTCACGGACATGTTTTGCTTATCTCCGACCTTTGCAGTCTTGCCGGAGCAATCGACTACGATAGGTTCGTCGCTGCCGGCGCTGCTGGAAGACTTCGGCGGTTCAACCTGTTGAGAGCTAGAAGATTTCGGCGGTTCAACAGCTTCAGAGCTGGAAGAAGCGTCGGCAGAGGGCCTTACCATTTCGATGGTCACGCCGGTCTCGGTTTCGCTCTGCATTTGGTAGACAAAGTTGGCATAACCATCCAGCGCGAACTGGAGCATCGGCAACAGGTCGCCTTCCTTCTTGAGAGCCTTGACTGCACCCTTGTCGGTCAACATAAAGGTGCTGTTGCGGTTGTCTGCACTGACGCGGATGAACTTCGCGCCTTTTGCAAGCTTGCCCAAGTCGAGGGAGACGATTCCCTGGACGTTTTCGATGTTGCTTTTCTTGAGAACCTTGCCAAGGGAGTTGATCACGGACACGCTGAGAGAACGTGCATCCGCGTTATAAATGGTGAGCATGTTGCCTTCCATGTGGAGGGCGACATTTGCGGTGTAGGCGTTGGCGAAAATGCCCGTGTTGTCATCGCTGCTGAGGCGGAATGTGCCATCTTCTCCGGAGGTTGTTTCGTACCCTCCGAAGTTGAATGTGTTGATTTTTACACCGCCGAGCAAACGGCCGGAAACCTTGGATTTGACCACGCCGTCAATGCTCCAGGCGAAAGCTTGGCTGCTGAACAAGCCGAACAGTGCCAGGCTAGCGATACTTGCGAATTTGGGGTTACGCATAAATACTCCTTTTTTATGATACCCTTTTGTTTTCACTCCATAATAAATTTACACATTTATTGCTGAAATGCAATATATTTTGCGTAAAGTTTGCTAAACAACGAATAAATCTTACACATTTCCGTGTAAAAAGCGTTTTGTGCGCATTTCTTTATTTGAAAAGCATGGATTCGTTGTCCAAGGAATCTTGCTTTTGATGAGGTAATTTCCCCTTTTTGTAAGGTACTTTTACCTATGGTGTTCATGTTTTTAAAGGATGTTGGTTATGAAAAAGCTACCCCTCTCTCTTGCTATTGCAGCCATTGCAGGCTTTGCGACCATGGCAAATGCCGCTCTCGCCGATGGCGGTGCAAAATTCTTGGGCAATATTACTACGGGTGGCCAGATTCGTAGCGACTTTGCCCAATACTGGAACCAGATTACTCCCGAAAACGGCTGTAAGTGGGGTTCTATCCATTCCCTTTCTAACGGCAACAGCGGTACAAGCAAGTTCGCCTGGGACAACTTCGACAAGTGCGAAAGCGCCTACAAGTGGGCCAAGGAAAAACCGGGTGAACGCCATTTCAAGTTCCACGCCCTCGTTTGGGGCTCGCAGTACCCGAACTTCCTCTGCAAAAAGAAAAATCCGGGCATTACCGTAGAACTCACCAAAAAGTACATTACCGAATGGTTCGATGCCGTTGCGGCTAAGTTCCCGGACCTCGAATACATCGACGTGGTGAACGAAGCCATTTGGGCGGGTAACAACTACCACTCCGGTTACGGCAAGCCTGCTGCAGGTGCCGAAGGCCACAGCACCGACGATACCGAATGCGGCGGCTCCTACATTATCGAAGCCCTCGGCGGTGACCGCGTTGTAAATGGCAAGCACCAGTACGACTTTATCACCACCGCTTTCAAGATGGCCCGCGAACGCTGGCCAAAAGCCGTGCTTATCTATAACGACTACAATACGCTTTCCTGGCAGATCAACGAAGGTATCGAACTCATCCAGACTATTGTCAAGAACGGTGCTCCGGTCGATGCCTACGGCCAGCAGGCTCACGACTGTAAGGGCATGAGCAAGAACGATTTCGAAAGCAAGATGACTCGAATCCATAACGAGACGGGCCTCCCGCTTCTCGTTTCGGAATACGATATCGGCGAAGCGGACGATACCAAACAGAAAAACGATTACGCAAACCAGATTCCGTTCATGTGGGAAACTCCGTGGGTTGCGGGCATTACCATTTGGGGCTATATCAACGGCTCTACTTGGGTTGCAAACACCGGCCTTATTGAAAAAGATGGCCGCAAGCGCGCTTCCATGAACTGGCTCGAAGAATACTTTGCGAACAACTTAAGCAAGGGCAAGAACGATGTGACCTTCACGCCGGTTGAACCCGAACCGCAGCTCCCGTTCAAGGGAGAACCGATTGCCATTCCGGGTAAAGTCGAAGCCGAAGATTTCGATATCCCGGGCAAGGGCGTCAACGAAGACGGCACGAGCAACCAGTCCTATAGCGACGATTCCGAAAATCACGGCGATAGCGACTACCGCAAGGACACCGGTGTCGACCTTTACAAGAAGGCGACCGGCGTTATCGTGGGCTACAACAGCGAAGGCGACTGGCTCGAATGGACCGTGAACGTGGGTGATGCAGGTGACTACACGATGTTTGCCGCCGTCGCTGCCGCAGGTTCTACTTCCAGCTTCCAGCTCTCCCTCGATGGCAAGGCGCTCACCGACGTGATTACGGTTCCTGCCGCCAAGGAAGGCGAAGAAAATTACGACGACTACAACAAGGTCAAGGCCAACGTGACTCTCCCGGCAGGCAAGCACATCCTCCGCATGGACGTAACGGGCGCCTGGTTCGACGTAGACTACTTCACCTTCGTGAAGGGCAAGGACGCGACTGACCCCGAACCGATCGAAAATCCGGGCCAGGAAACCTTTATCGGCCAGAACCTCGAACTCACGAACGACAAGCTTCAAGATTACTACGTGTTCGACATGCAAGGTAACCGCTTGGGACTGATTTCGGCCTATGGATTCAATGCCGCATCCGACCTGCTCAAGTCTTCTAGCGCCATCAGGTCTTCGGGCATTTACTACCTGCGTAGCCGCACTACAGGCAAGATGCATACCGTGAGAGTTTCTAGATAATTTAAGACTCAATACACCAAACAACGGGTTCCGGGGCGAACGCTCCGGAGCTTGTTTTTTTTGTTTACGTCATTGTGGATATATTGTCCATGGAATCACTGTTCCGACTAGGATTATTTCGTGCGTTTCAGGATAATTTTATAGGAGCATGGTGTAACTTTAAAAAAGGATGTGGTTTCATGAAACAGAAACTTTCTTTCTCTGCTTTGGCGGTCGCACTTTCTTGTGCCGTTCCGTCGTTCGCTGGCCCCGGCCTTGCCGATGGCGCGGCCAAGTTCATCGGTAACATCACTCAGTCTGGCACGGCTCCTGGTCCTAATGACCAGTTTACCAAACTGTGGAACCAGGCGACAGCTGAAAACGGCTGTAAGTGGGGCTCCGTCGAAGGTCAGCGCGGCAAGTACAACTGGGGCGCCTGCGATGCTGCCTATAACTGGGCAAAGCAGAACGGTGGTCACTTCAAGTTCCACGCTTTGGTGTGGGGCTCCCAGTATCCGAGCTGGCTCAATGGCCTTAGCGTTGACGAAACCAAGAAGGCGATTACCGCCTGGTTCGATGCGGTCAAGCAGCATTACCCGGATCTCGAAATGATCGACGTGGTGAACGAAGCTATCCGCACGGGCAACAACAGCTATCATTCTCCTTACGGCAAGAACAACAACATCATTCCGGCACTCGGTGGCGATAACGGTGGCAATTACCAGTTCGTAACGACCGCCTTCAAGATGGCCCGTGAACGTTGGCCGAAGGCTATCCTCATTTATAACGACTACAACACCGTCCAGTGGAACAAGGACCAGGGTATTCAGCTTATCCAGACCATCAAGAAAAACGGTGCTCCGGTCGACGCATACGGCTTGCAGGCCCACGACATGATGAGCCAGGGCGGTGGCCAGGGCGGTACCGGTGGCGGCGGCGTCTGCTTGAACATCAATACGCTCAAGAGCATTACCAAGGAAATCTGGGACAAGACCCAGACCCCGATGTTCATCAGCGAATACGACATTGCGACTACCGATGATAATATCCAGAAGCAGTGCTATCAGGAACAGATTACGCACTTCATGGAAAACGAGCATGTTGCGGGCATTACCTTGTGGGGCTATGTCTATGGCCACACCTGGCTCGACTGTAACGGAAAGGCTCCCGGATGCTCCGGCATCATCAAGGACGGCAAGGACCGCGCCGCCATGGCCTGGCTCAGAGATTACCTCTCCAAGAACAAGGGCGTGAACTCGACTGGCCTCAAGACGGGTGTGCTCACTCCGGTCGATCCTGTGCCGCGCAAGCTGTTCAAGGGCTCTGCATTCGACATCCCGGGCAAAATCGAAGCCGAAGACTTTGATATTTCCGGTATCGGCGAAACCAATGGCGTGAGCAACATCTCTTACAGCGAAAGCGATATCGAAAATCACGGCGACGTGACGGATTACCGCAAGGACACGACTGGTGTCGACCTCTACAAGAAGGCTACCGGCATCATCGTGGGCTACAACAGCGAAGGCGATTGGCTCGAATACACCGTGAACGTAAAAGAAGCGGGCGACTACACCATGTTCGCAGCCGTGGCTGCCGCAGGTTCGACATCCAGCTTCCAGCTTTCTATCGACGGCAAGGAACTCACCAACGTGATTACTGTTCCTGCTGCAAAGTCCGGCGAAGAAAACTACGACGACTACAACAAGGTCAAGGCTAACGTGTCCCTCACGGCCGGCACGCATATCCTCCGCATGACGGTGACTGGCTCCTGGTTCGACATCGACTACTTCACCTTCGTGAAGGGTAAAGATGCTACCGACCCCGAACCGATTGAAATCGAAGATGATCCGATGTTTGTCCAGCCGAGCATCCAGATCGATGAAAACGGCCTGCAGGACTACTTTGTGTTCGATGCGCACGGCGTGAACTTGGGCGTGCTTTCGGCCTACGGTTTCGATGGTGCTGCCGAAATTCTCCAGAGCACGGGCGACATCAAGGCCTCCGGTATCTACTACCTGCGTAACCGCTGGACCGGAAAAATGCAGTCTGTGAGAATTTCTAGGTAAATTTCAAAACTCAATACACCAAACAACGGGTCCCGGGGCGAATGCTCCGGGACTTGTTTCCTTTTGTTTACGCTTTTATGGACATATTGTCCATGACAATCCCCTTTTTCCGTGAAAAAACGCCCTTTTTAGGGGATATATTAATAATGGTTTTTGGGATGAAAAACCATCAAAAAAGGATGTGTGGATATGAAAAAGATAATCTCTACAGCAACGAAGGTTGCTGCGGTCGCTCTCGCAGCATCAACTTTCTCTTTTGCCGGTCCGGGCTTGGCTGATGGTGCAGCCAAATTCGTCGGTAACATTACCACTAACGGCCAGGTCCGTAGCGACTTTACGTCCCTCTGGAACCAGATTACGGCCGAAAACGAATGTAAGTGGGCATCTATCGAAGGTACCCGCGGTCGTTACAACTGGTCTGGTTGCGACGCTGCCTATAACTGGGCAAAGAATAACGGTGGCCACTTCAAGTTCCACGCTCTGGTGTGGGGCTCCCAGTACCCCAACTGGTTGAATGGCCTTAGCGCTGCCGATACCAAGACCGCCATCACGAACTGGATGGATGCCGTCAAGCAGCATTACCCCGAACTCGAAATGATTGACGTGGTGAACGAAGCCATTAAGTCGGGCGGCAGCTACCACTCTGGCTACGGCAAGAACAACAATATCATCGCGGCTCTCGGTGGCGACAACGGTAACTACGAATTCGTGGTGACCGCATTCAAGATGGCCCGTGAACGTTGGCCGAATGCAATCCTCATCTATAACGACTACAATACCGTTCAGTGGCAGAAGAACGAAGGTATCGACCTTATCCAGAAGCTTAAGAAAGCTGGCGCTCCGGTGGACGCCTATGGCTTGCAGGCTCACGATATGCAGGTTTCCGGCGGTCAGGCTGGTGGCCAGGGCGGTGGCGGTTCCTGCTTGAACATCAATACGCTCAAGAGCGCGATTGAAGAAATCTGGAACAAGACCCAGATGCCGATGTTCATCTCTGAATACGATATCGCTTCCAACGACGATAACGACCAGAAGAACTGCTACTCTCAGCAGATCTCCTACTTCATGGAAAATGAACACATTGCCGGTATCACCCTCTGGGGTTACATCTACGGTTCTACTTGGACCTCTGGCGGTAACTCCGGTATTATCAGGAACGGCCAGGACCGTCCGGCCATGACTTGGTTGAAGGATTACCTCTCCAAGAACAAGGGCGTGAACACGACGGGCCTTCCTACGGGCGAAATCACTCCGGTGGAACCTGAACCGCAGACTCCGTTCAAGGGTGAAGCTCTCGCCGTTCCGGGCAAGATTGAAGTCGAAGACTTCGACATTCCGGGCAAGGGCAAGAACGAAGACGGCACGAGCAACGCTTCTTATGCCGACGATGGCGAAAACCACGGTGATTCCGACTACCGCAAGGATACCGGTGCCGACCTTTACAAGAAGGCTACGGGCATTGCTCTCGGCTACAACAATACCGGTGACTGGTACGAATACACCATCAACGTTGCCGAAGCGGGCGAATACACCGCGGTTGCTTCTGTCGCTACCGAAGGCACGGGCGCATTCACGCTCTCCCTCGACGGCAAGGCTCTCGCCGACTTCGAAGTCACGGGAACCAGCTACGACGAATTCACTGACGTGAGCAAGAAGGTGACTCTCCCGGCCGGCAAGCATATCCTCCGCATGGAAGTGACTCAGGAATACTTCGACATTGACTACATCAACTTCGTGAAGGGCGATGCCGGTGAACCGCAGTTCGTGCAGCAGAATGTCAAGTTCGACAACAACAGCCGTCAGGACTACCACGTGTTTGACCAGAACGGTGTCCACATGGGTGTACTCACTGCCTACGGATTCGATGCCGCCAAGGAAATCCTCCAGACCTCTAGCGCTGTGAAGAGCTCCGGCGTCTACTACCTGCGCAGCCGTACCACTGGCCAGATGCAGTCTGTAAGAGTGACGAGATAATTAGAGTACTCAATACACCAAACAACGGACTCCGAAGCGGACGCTTCGGAGTTTGTTGTTTATGAGACCGCTCGGCTATAAAGAGCCCGCTCGGCTCTGTTGCTGTCATGAAAATGTGATATCGCCTCGCTCTCGCGAACACGACTCGTTAATACGAGTCGCTTTTCGCTCACGGAGCCCGCTTGACTCTATCGCGTTTCACCGCCTTATTGTCTTCCCGGGCTAGACCGGTTAGTGGGCACTTGCAATTTATTGCTTATGTGCCCACAATCCTCGGAACGGGGAGACCTCCTTTTACGGTTTTCCAGAAGCTTTGTCGCCCCCTAAAGTATGAAATTTGTTATATCAATAAATATAATTATATCAATTGATAGAGTAAAAATGCCTAAAGTGGCGCAGATTTTTCGAAAAATCGTACTTTTTTACCCTTGCAAAGCCGCGTTTTTTCTTCTAAATTTAGCGCAGCATTTCACGGGGCGACTTTGCTCCGGAATAACTCAAAAAGGATTTACATGAAGACCATTACGGTAAACCCGAAGAACGTCGAACGCAAGTGGAAGCTTGTGGACGCCGCCGATAAGCCTATGGGTCGCGTTGCTTCTGAAGTTGCAAAGCTCCTGATGGGCAAGCACAAGGCCATCTTCTCCCCGAACGTCGACACTGGCGACTTCGTGGTTGTGATCAACGCTGAAAAAGTTGCTGTTACCGGCAACAAGGCTCTGCAGAAGCAGTACTTCCACCACACCGGTCACATCGCCGGTGAACGCTGGATCAACTTTGCCGACCTCTTGGCAAAGCACCCGACTGCACCGCTCGAAGCTGCCATCTGGGGCATGCTCCCGCACAGCGCTCTCGGTCACAAGATGATCAAGAAGCTCAAAATCTATGCCGGTGCCGAACATCCGCACGCCGCGCAGAAACCTGAAGTTGTAGAACTTTAAGAACGGAGGATACCTCTATCGCTACCGCAAAAACTAAGAAGATCTACCGCGGCACTGGCCGTCGCAAGAACGCCATCGCTGCTGTGATCCTGAAGCCGGGTTCCGGCAAGCGCACTATCAATGGTCGTGATTTCAAGGATTACTTCCATTCTGAAGTGCAGAACATGATTGCTAACCTTCCGTTCGCCATCCTCGGCAACGCGGAAGAATGGGACGTCGAAGTTACCGCTCGTGGCGGTGGCATCGCTGGCCAGATGGGCGCTGTCCGTCTCGGCATCTCCCGCGCACTGGTTGCTAACGACGCCGAAGTCAAGCCCGCCCTCAAGAAGGAAGGCCTCATGACTCGCGACTCTCGTGCCGTTGAACGTAAGAAGTTCGGCCGCAAGAAGGCTCGTAAGCACTTCCAGTTCAGCAAGCGCTAATCTGCGAAATTGCTTTTACGAAAAACCCTGGCTATGCCAGGGTTTTTCTGTTATTACAAGACCGTTCGGCTCTGTTGCAAATCCAGGAATATGATATCGCCTCACTTTCGCCTCCACGATTCGTTGATACGAATCGCTTGAGGCTCACAAGACCTCCGCTTTGCGGAGGCCTTTCTTTTTTGTAAATAACGTTTCTTTTCTGTGCATTTTAGTTTATATTTAATTTTGATGAAAAAGTTAGCCTTCTTATTTGCTGTTTCTTTTTTGCTTGCTGCCTGTGGCCTGGACAGCGGTGATAAACATTATATCATCTGGGAAGAAAAGGAAAACGAGGTGCTCCTTACGGACTTTTCCTCTATTCACTTTGCATTGCGTTGCCGCGTTGATTCCAAGTCGAAAAATTGCGGAATCGTACTGGGCAATTTTTTGTTGAAAAAATCCGAACTGAGTGGCTGTAACCCTAATACGGGCTGTACCTATTTTGATACCTACTATGGGTTTAAGGAAGCCTCGTTCCTTACGTTGCAAGTCAAGAACGAGAATACGGGAGAGACTAAATCCCTGATGTCGTATTTACAGGATGATATTCCTTACATGAAGGGAGATACATACGTGCCGTCCGTAATGAACCTGAACAAGTCGAAAGACTCTATCAATACGGTTTCGCTGACGGGCTATTATGTTGGAGACGAGTGGGTTAAGCATGACACGACCATCGTCATTAAAGACATTCTTTATGCCGACAAAAATGGAAAAATCAGCTTTTCTGTTTCGGATGCCAAGAAAAATCGTGCCGCACTTTCTATAGATATAAGTGCCGTCCTCGAAAAAAATAATGCGAATACTGTTCAGCAGAAATCCGTGACTCTGGTAGATACTTCGTATACCGAACATTACTGGGCCGTAGAACCGGGGGCAATTGCCGTGGAACCCGTGGACATCAATTTTGAAACGAAGGAATCTTTTAAGATAGCGCAATTCTTGAACGTGCCCGTTCAGAAAATCGTGTACTTGAATGTAAATCCGCTTCCCGATTCGCTTATTCTGTCTGGCGGAGTGAATGATCGTGCCGTTGAAATCCCGGTGGAGAGCTATGCGAAATAGAATTGTCATCATTCTTCTGTCTTTGCTTCTCGCAACTCCCGCCTTGGCTGGTGTCGGGGCTTTCCAAAAATTCAGCATGGGCATCATGTTGGGCCTTGGACCGTCTTATATGACCGGGGAAGACGCTGACCTTTACGATGACAACTGGTCGGCTGGGGTTGGTGTTGCTTTCCGAATGGCGTTCCCTGTGGCAAGCAGAATGTCGGTGCTTGTGGATCTAGGTGTCGATGGTGCTTTCGGTTTTTCTAGCGAATATGAATACCAGCACCGCACGGTTAAGGATTCTGTCATGACGAATGCTTGGGAAATTACCGTGTTGTGGGACTATTTTGCGTCGGACAATTTTTTCGTGGCGGTGGGCCCGTGTTTTCGGTTCCCGTTTGTCGAAGAAAAAGTCGAATTAGGCGACGATGAAATCTACTCAGATGATGAAATAGACTATGCGAACGATTTTTGGCTTGATGCGATGTTTGCCTTTGGCTGGAAATACAACGGCCTTGAATTCGGCTTAAGAGCCGGCTACGAGTTCCTGGGAATGTTCAAGGAAACCGATAAATACAAGTCGACAGACATCAGCGAATTGCGCTTCCGTTTGTATATGACGTATTGGTTCGGGCAGACCCCATAGGAATCTGATTTAGAAGTTGTCGTCGCGGTCGAACATGTGCGTCACGAATTCGACGACCAGGGTCTCGTAAGCCTCGTCGCTAAAAATCGGTTTCTGCATCAGGTCGATCGCTTCTTTCGAAAGCTTGCCGGTGGCGGCAAGTTCCGCACCGCCCTTGCGGTACTTTTCGCGCAGCATGTTCAAGCGACGCGGACCACCGCGGTGGTCGAGCGCACGCATCTGCGGGCAGGCAATGAGCGTGTAGCCCTCGTGCCCCAAGATAATGTCGAACTGCTTCACAATCGGTTCGTAGACCACGTCCAAGTCCATCCAGGCGCAGCTCGAAAGCAGAATGATCTTCTGACCTTCTTTCTGGAATTGCAACCCGTGCAGGTGCGAATTCATGGCGGTGGCGCCTTCCTTAAGCTTCTGGCCCATGTAGGGGTGAACCATGCCTACGATGCGGTCCATCAGGCACTTCATCTGGCCCGGCACGCCGAACAGGTACAGCGGAAAACTCCAGATGACAATGTCGGCATTCGTGAGCTTTTCGCGCACCCAGGGCACGTCGTCGTCCTTCATGAAGCAGCTGCCGTCTTCACGACCCCAGCAGCTCAAGCACCCGCGGCAGGGCTTGATATTCAACTTGTCGATAAAAAGGTATTCAGACTCGTACAGGCCGCTTTCTTCCAGGCCTTCTACGAACGCCTTGGTCGGAATCAGGGTTCCGCTGCGCTCCTTTTTGGGGCTTGCAACCATAATCAGGACTTTCTTCTTTTCGGGCATGGACACAAATTTAGAATTTTTCTATCTTTTCGCGCGCTCGGGCAATTACGCCCGGGTAAAACCAATCACCGGCTTGCGAGAGTCGCTTCGGTGGCGAGGTCCACACCCCTAGGTTCGGGCATCGCTTCGCGGCTTAATTGCAGTCCGGGTAGTAACAACCGAAAAGGAAAATACATTATGGCAAATCTGCCTTCTGTCGAAGATCTGCTTGCTGCAGGCTCCCACTTTGGTCACCAGACTCAGCGCTGGAACCCGAAAATGAAACCCTACATCTTGGCTGAAAAGAACGGCATCTACGTTCTCAACCTCTCCAAGACTCGTGAACTCCTTGAAGAAGCCGCCAAGGCCGCTGCCAAGATTTCTGAATCTGGCAAGACCGTGCTCTTCGTTGGCACCAAGCCGACCGCTCGTCAGTGCGTGCTCGACGCTGCTGCTTCTTGCAACCAGTTCTCCGTGACCAACCGCTGGCTCGGTGGTATGCTCACGAACTTCCAGACCGTTCGTAAGTCCATCAAGAAGATTGACAAGATCGACGCTATGGAAGCTGACGGTACTTTCCAGGCTCTCTCCAAGAAGGAAGTCCTCGACAAGAACCGCGAACGCGAAAAGCTCCTTTCCGTGTTCGGTGGTATCCGTGAAATGGTGAACCTCCCGGGCCTCCTCGTCGTGACCGACCTCGCTCACGAAAAGATTGCCGTGGCTGAAGCTCGCCGCCTCCACATTCCTATCATCGGCATTTGCGACACGAACGTCGACCCGACTCTCGTGGACTATCCGATTCCGGCCAACGATGACGCCGTGAAGTCCCTCACGCTCATCATCGACTACATTGCCGCCAACGTTGCAAAGCGTTCCGCCGACAAGAAGGCTGAAAAGGAAGAAGCTAAGAAGTTTGACAACGGCGAGGAAGAAAAGTAATATGCAGATTACCGCTTCCCTCGTTAACGAACTCCGTCAGAAGACTGGCGTGGGCATGATGCAGTGCAAGAAGGCCCTCACCGAAACTGACGGCGACATGGACAAGGCCGTTGAACTCCTCCGCAAGCAGGGTGCTGCTGTTGCCGCCAAGCGTGCCGACAAGGCCGCCAAGGAAGGCCGCATCTACTTGATCGAAACCGCCGACAAGGCTGCTGCTTTCGAACTGTCTTGCGAAACTGAACCGGTTTCCAACAACGACGACTTCGTCGCTCTCGCTAACATGGCTGTGAAGGCTGTCGAAACTCAGGCTATCGCCTCTGTCGACGACCTCAAGAACGCCGTGGTCGATGGCAAGAAGATCAACGATGTGCTCCAGGACGTGCTCGTCAAGATCCAGGAAAACATCGACTTCCGCAAGTTCGCCGAAATCAAGAAGGTCGCTAACTCCGTGTTTGGCGTTTACAGCCACATGAAGGGCAAGATCGGCGTGATTACCGAACTCGCTTTCGAAGGTACCGCTTCTGACGAAGCAGCCCTCAAGCAGGCTGCTAAGGACATCGCTATGCAGGCCGCCGCATTTGCTCCGGTCGCCCTGAACGATGCTGCCGTCCCGGCCGAAACCATCGAAAAGGAAAAGGAAATCGCCAAGGCTCAGATCGAAGCTTCCGGCAAGGCTCCGAAGCCCGAATTCCTGCAGCGCCAGATCGACGGTCGCGTCGCCAAGGTGCTCAAGGAAATCGTTCTCGAAGACCAGGAATTCTTCATGTCCGAAAAGAACCCGAAGAAGCTCAGCGTCAAGGACTACCTCCAGGAAGTCGTTGCTAAGGCTCTCGGTCTTTCCAGCCTGAAGGTCGTGAACTTCATCCGCTTCGAACGCGGTAACTAAGAGGTTTTGAGCGATGAGCTATGAGGTCGGGCCTTCGGCCCTTTGAGCAAATAGCTTATCGTGTCATCCTGGAGGCTTGAAAAGCCGATAGGATCCATGCAAAACTAAATTGGTCGCTCCCTCGCGGGAGCGACTTTTTATATACGCAAACAACGAAAAAACATGTCAAAACATGAAAAAAGGTTTGCATTTCTGCAAATATTCAATTAATTTAAAGGAGAGAGAAAAAGTGAATTAAGGTGGGAGCAATGACTTTGCGTGAGAAATCCGACATTCCCGCGTCGGTAGTCGTGGAACTTTTGAATACGGCCAAGGTGGACCCGTTTGTGATTTTCGATGCGAAATCGCACGAAATCTATATGGTGAATCCTTCTATTTCTCTTTTTTGGAAGCCGAAAAGACCCTATGAACCGGGAATCAAGTTCGAAGAGTATTTCTTTCCTGCTAACGAACAGAATACATTGTTTGTCGAAGAACTCCTTGAAAAAGGGGTGTCGATTATTCGTTGTCCGTATTCAGGGAAGGACCTGGTTGTAGAAGCGTCGCGGATTTCCTGGAATGGCAAGCGTTCCGTTTTCATGCGCATAAACGATCATTCCGACCGGTTCTTCGATTCCCTGACGGGGCTTCCGAATTTAGAGTATTGCCGCATCCGCGGAGAAAACTATGTAGAGGGCCTTTTAAATGCAGGTAAAACCCCTGCAGTGGTTTTCTTCGACATTATCGGGATGAAGCTTTACAACAATGCCAACGGCTTTAGCTCCGGAAACGAGTTCTTGATTCACTTTGCGGCCGTACTGAAAAAGCAGTTTGCAGATAACCTGGTATGCCGTAGCACGAACGACCATTTTGTCGTTGTTGCAGACATTGCCAACCTCGAAGAAAAGTTGTGCGAAATTCGAAAAAACGTTAAGGGTACGGTTTCCAAAATTTCAATGGACCTTTACGCGGGCATTTGCGAGGCCGATACAGATAGCGATATTCTCGACGCGATAGAAAAGGCGAAACTCGCCTGTAACATTCAAAAGAAAAAGGGCGACAAGTTTATTCGGCGATATGACGAAGACCTGCACAGGACTCTCATGTTGCACAATTACGTGGTAAACCACATTGATGACGCCATTGCGAACGGCTACATCAAGGTTTACTACCAGCCGGTGGTGCGAACGATTTCGGAAACGTTCTGCGGCATGGAAGCGCTAGCTCGTTGGATCGATCCGGAACAGGGCTTTTTGAACCCGGGCGAATTTATCGGCGCATTAGAGGAATCCAAGCAAATCCATAAGCTCGACAGCCACGTGATAGAACTTGTCTGCAGAGAAATGCGCGAGCAATTGGACCAGGGCTACCCTGTGGTTCCGGTGTCGTTCAACCTTTCGCGATTGGACTTTACCGGCTGCGATATTTTTGAGGTAGTCGAAAGCATTCTTCAAAAATACAAGATTGACCGCGAATACATCCGTGTAGAAATTACCGAAAGCATCATGGCGTCGGATTCGTATATCCAGCATGAAATTGAGCGATTCCGTCTGGTTGGCTACGAAGTCTGGATGGACGATTTTGGGAGCGGTTATTCTTCGCTGAATACGCTCAAGGACTACAAGTTCGACGAACTTAAAATCGACATGGCCTTCCTTTCGAACTTTAACGATGTGTCTCGCACCATTATCAGCTCGATGGTCCGCATGGCGAAAAGCCTTGGGTTAAAGACCTTGGCCGAAGGTGTAGAAACCAAGGAACAGATGGAATTCCTGAAGAGCATCGGTTGCGAAAAAGTCCAGGGCTACTACTATGGAAAGCCGCAACCGTTGAAGGCTACCATGGAGCACATGGAGACTTCGGGAATAGTCATCGAAGATAGCAACACGCGTGCCGTGTATTCTAAAATCGGACGCCTTGACTACCAGGAAGATTCTCCTAGGGCGATCATGTCTTACGAGAACGAAAAGTTCAAGTTCCTGTTTGTGAATCGGCAGTACGAAGAACAGCTCATGAGTCTCGGTTTTAAGGATGTCCAAGAAGTCGAGGATGCTTCGAACAATCCTGAAAACCCGGTGTACTACACGCTCCATGAGGCGGAAAAAGTAGCCTATGAGGCTCCTTGTGAAGTGACCTATGTGACGCACGGAGTGTACGTCATTATGAAGGGGCGCCTGGTTGCCGACAATAACGGATGTCACATTTACGACTTGTCTTTCCGCAATACGCATGTGAGCGCTTACGATAGTTCTTCTCGCGGCAAGGAGGCTACGCTTCCGGCGAATACGAAGACTGTCTTGATTGCCGAAGCCAATCCGCAAGAGAGGGCGTTCCTTGAAAGTATTTTGAGATCGGATTACCACGTGCTGCTTGCCGAAGATGGCGAACAGGCGCTCAACTTGCTGCTTGAATACGGACGTCATGTGGCTCTTGCCTTGATTAACGCAAACCTTCCGAAAATGGACGGTTTCAAGCTCATCCAGAATTTCCAGGCCGAACGGCGCAATCTCCAAATTCCATTTGTCGTCATGACCGACAACAAGGATTTAGCCAAAGAAAGCATTCGTATAGGCGCCTCTCAGTTTCTCTTGACTCCGATAAAAGATAGGGATATGCTCAAGGCAAAAATTGATGGTTCTATCAAGAATGCCGAAGATCTGCAACAGCTTGCATTGAACTATATGGAGTTTGTTCCTGGCGGGGTAATTCTGTTCAGTGTAAAGACTGGCGAAATTCTTTATGTAAATGCCCGAATACTAGACATGTTTGGATGTAGCAGTGTCGATGATTTCCGTAATTATGCCGGACGGTTCTTCAAGAATGCAATTCTTCCTGAAGATTACGGAAGTGTGAATGCGGAAATATCGGAACAGGTGACGAGTAGAAGTAAGGCGACAAAGCAATTGACCTTCCGTGTAAAGACTGCCAACGGAAATGTCAAGCGAGTTTATCATGTGGGCAAAGTCTTTGGCAAGACTCCGTATGGAACAATCTATTCGGCGTTTATGTCCGAAGACGACTTGGCGATGAAAAAGTACTTTACCCGTAAAGAGGCTTTCGCGAAATTCATGGCGTCTGGAATCGCGACAAACACGAAGTCTTACGACCCGGGCTATCGAGGATTCCTTTTCTGGAACCTGACCAAGAATTCACCGGTGCTTCGCATGGGCGGAATCTCGTACATCCCCAAGGATCTCGAAGACAAGTACACCTACGAAATCCATTACAAGTACCTGAGTTCCCTGATGCTGCAATGTGAAACCAATGTCATGAACGCGTTGGATTACACCCGTGAAAAGCTGATTCTCGATTACATGAATAAATGCATGGTCCATTCGCTGGACATAAGCTATGACGTCGTGGGCTACAAGTTTACCATTCGTTCTAGCTTCGACATGATGATGGACCCGGATTCCGGCGACATCATTCTTAAGCTACAAAACGACAGCGTCAAGACAACGAAGAAGTAAATGCGGTTCTGACGCTATTCTAGATTGATGTGGTAGCCATCATTGGGCTCTAGCCATCTTTTAACGAACGGCTGTTCGCTGATCTCTTCGGGGTCAGCGAATTTGACGATTGACCCTAGGTAAAGCCGTATGATTTGCTTGGCGTGCTCGCGAGCCCTGCGCTTGAGTTCATCGCTGTTTTCTTCTTCGTATTTTTTCTGCTCGGCAATAAAGAATTGCTTGAAGTCTTCGAATTTGATGTCGTTGAACCAGCCCTTCTTTTCCCAAAAGACTTCGATACTTTCGAAGTCAATGCTGTGACTTAGAATCTTTGGTTCCGGCAAGTAAATCAGGATTGTCTTTGTAATGGGCTCGACATTGATTTTGATGTCTTTCAAGTCGTAACCGAGCTTGACATCGCCTTGGTAAATCAGCATGAATTCCTTGATGGACTTGTTGATTCTCCAGTCGGGCATGTATTTCAAGAGTTTCTTGGCGTCTTGGTAGTTCGCGTTTTTGCGGTAGTGGTGGTGGAGTGTTGCTAGCTCTGCAATCTCGCTGATTTGGTGCTCCACGAAGGCACTCGTAATTTGCGGCCCCCTGGATTCGGAAATATACAGTTTCTTTATGGCGAAGGCCGTTGCTACAGCCGTCGCGCACATAAGAATCAAAACTGCAAGTATTTTTAGGACCAACTTCATACTATAAATCTATATTCTTTTTGCATTTTGGTGCATGGAATGAAATTTTTTGATGGGTGGGGGAAGAATCCCCCTCGCTCCAGCCCCGGCCCCGCCCTGGTGTCATGCCCGACTTGATCGGGCATCTCCAATAAACCCGCCCCGGCCGGGTCTTACGCTACCCCTTCTGCGGGCTTCAAACGCCAGCCCGCAACGCCCGGCTTACCGCAACTTGTCCAGCTCTTTCCGAAATCAGACTTGTTTTAGCCTAAACAAGCAGAATAGGTGCTTGCTTTTCTCTGAAAAAGATTGTATATTTAGAGTAACAGGACCCCCCGCACCTCTCATTGATGTGTCCCAGGGGGGACATTTTTTTTATGGAAATAAAAAAGGCGACGACTTATAGGGAACAAGTAGAAAAGATCGAACAACGCGGCTGTTGTATCGAAAATGTTGACGATGCCATCCGCTGCCTTGAATCCATAAATTATTACAGGCTCTCCGCTTACTTCCTGCCGTTTAGAAAAGCAGATGGCTCCTACAATGCCGGAACAAGCTTTTCAAGGATTGTACAGATATATGAGTTTGACCGCCTGTTGAGAAGGTCGCTCTTTTCGGCTCTTGAAGAGATTGAAATTTCTATGAGGGCGAGGCTTGCTTATTTCCATGCGCATAAGTACAGCTCTGTAGGCTATTTGGATGCGTCGATTTATTCACAATCGCATAAGCATCAGAAATTTCTGGACATGTTCAATAGGGAAGTTGAGCATAGTTCAAATGTTCCTTTTGTGAAGCACCATCAAGACTGTTATAATGGAGTCTTCCCTATTTGGGTGGCTGTAGAATTGTTCTCGTTTGGGATGTTGTCTTATTTTTATGCCGACCTTGTTCTTGCGGACCAAAAGCACTTTGCTAGCGAATATTATAAGACCGTTCCGAAGAATCTAAAAAGTTGGCTAAGGTGCGCAACAGACTTGCGCAATATCTGTGCCCATTACGGGCGACTCTACTATAGAATTTTCTCTGCAATTCCTGCAAATATTGAGGAAGTAGAAGAAAAAGATGAGCGCTCTCTTTGGGCTGCGTTCCTTGCTGTGCGAAATTTGTATCCGAATCCCCAAAAGTGGAACGAAGAATTTCTCCCGGCAATTAAGGCCTTGTTTGAAAAGTATTCGTCGGCCATTCAGTTGAAACATATCTCGTTCCCTGAAGATTGGGCGGAGAAAGCGGTTGCCAAGATATAGTTAGAACAAAAAAAGCGAGGAACTTCCTCGCCAAAGATGGACCTGGGTCTTTCGACCAGCCCGGTTATAATATACCATTTTTTTATTAGAAAAGCCGACATGGCTGGTGTTTCCCTACCTTGAATAATCGTCTGGCGGGCCTAGATGGTGCTTTTTTTTGCGATTTTTCGCACAAAAACAGACTGCTTTGTAAATTTTTTGTTTCGTCTGGGCTGTATTTAAGTTATTTTTAAATTGGACATATTAGAGAGTTTAGCTCTTGTTCTCATCTTGAAATAGGGAAAATTTCAATAACCGAGGGCAAGGCGAACGCTCACGCAGGTATGCCGTTTTGCGGTGTATCTCGGTTTGCTGTACCGACTTTTTAGCCGGTTTTTGGTTGTATAGCCAAAGAGCAACAGCCCTTTTGGGGCGTGGGTTGTTTGCGTTTATCGGTTATAGGCTTTCCCTAGCCTCAAGGTGGTAAATTGCAACGATCTACGCCTTTTTTGTATTCATACAAATTTTGGCGAGGTTCTTTGCTGAACAGGGCGAACTCCATAGGTGTAAACGATGGAGGCTGTTATGGCTTGGAATAAAAAAGAGGTAAAAGAATATATTGCATGCTTACTGAAGGCAAGCGTGGCAATTTCAAGCGTAACTTTTCTATTTGGTTGCGGTGGCGATAATGATAACAAATCGAGTTCAGTTGAAATGTCTCCGCGTGAAGTCGCGACTGTTTTTGAACTTGGTGCCTGTAACGCAGACCGTAGAGGTGATACTGTTCTCGTGCTTGATAAGTCCATCGAATACATGTGCGTAGGCAACAATTGGATAGACATTACGACATGGCCCGGCGTCCCAACAACAAAAGATACCTCCCAAATACCCGATACGTCAAAAGTCGATATCCCGTATAAGTCACTCGCAGAAGTGCAGACCATTTATGAGCTTGGTGCATGTACTGAACAACGCGAGGGAATCCGAATTCTCGTTCTTGAAACAGGAATGGGTTATCTTTGTCACTCCACGCAATGGCAACAGATGACTGTTCAGTCCTCTTCTAGTATTGTGGGCGATAGTACTGTCGCAAGCAACGATTCTAAAAAATCTGAGTCTTCCTCTAGCAACTCTATTGAAGATCCCCTTTGCGTAAACTGTAGTTCTAGTTCGTCTGCAAAATTGACTTATATAGAGGTCGCTACAAAAACAAAACTTGGCAACTGTGATACCGCCAAAATTGATTTACGTGCTTTGGTGCTTGCCGATTCCTCTTATTATACCTGTATGGAGAAAGGCTGGGTCAAGGATTCTGTCTATCTAGGTTACGAAGTCGTCACGGCAAGGGTTGATCTGCCGAATTGCAACGATGGCAATGTAAAACAGCGAATGTTGGTCAAAAGAGATTCCATATTTTTTGTTTGCGATACGGGGGGCTGGATTCCTGAAACTACTGACGGCTATGTTGTCAACAACATCTCGGTGATGGGTTCTGCGCATAAAGGACCTTTTAAGTTTAACTCGCCACTAGAATTGCGTGAAGTCCTTTTGCGTAATGACACTCTTTCCTATTCCGGCAGAAAATACATCGACGAGGTATCCAGCAATGCGGGTGATTTTGTAATTCCCAAGGTGCGGATGATTTACCCCTATGCCGTTCTGGAAGTATGTGGAATTTGGCGTAATGAAGTGACAGGCGAGTGGTCCAAGGATTCGATGACTTTACGTGCATTGACGGAACTGTCTGAAAAGGTGAATGTGAACTTGCTGACCCACTTAGAATATGACCGCGCTGTTAATTTAATTAAGAAGGGATATAGCGTGTCGGCGGCAAAAACGCAGGCTGATTACGAAATAATGACTGCATTCGAAATAACCCCCACGATATCGAATTCCGAAGTGAAGGAAACCTTTGGCTCGGGAGCTGATCCGACTCTACTTGCGATGGCGGCTCTGTTCATAGGTAATCGAAGTGACGCTGAAATTAGCAGAACTATCAATTCGTTTAAGGCAGACATTGCAGACGATGGTGTATGGAATGACGAAAAGGCCAAGGCTGAAATGGCGGACTGGGCGGAAGGCTTTGATTACAGTATTGTGCGCGCAAATGTTAAAAGCTGGAATATCACCGCTATCCCTGAATTCGAAGCGCAACTGAGAACTTTTTGGTACAACGCATATGGCCTTGGCGGCTGTGGACAGAATCGCTATGAAGTTGTAGCCCCCGTAACGAATGCTCGAAGCGCAAACTACAATGTTCACTACATATGCAAATCTAGCGGTTGGCAAAGGGCTTCTGATATCGAAAAGGATACGTACCAGTGGCCCAAGGGCGATGAAGGACAAGTCAAGAAAGGTGATGTGACTGATACCTATTATGTCTATGAAAATGGGAAATGGAGAACAAGTGCAAATGAAGTGGAAAATGTCTTGGGTGCATGTGTAACGAATCGCGATGGTGAAAAACAAACTATAAATAGTAAGTACTATGTCTGTGAGAATAAACTGTGGAATAGTATAACTGCTGAAGAATTTGGACTTGGTTTTTGTAAGTCTTCAAATGAAGGAGTTGTTGAAAAATTGCAGTCAGCCTATTATATCTGTAAATCAAAAAAATGGACTTTGGCGACAGCTTTGGAATATGATACATATAAATGGGATGATGGCATTGAAGGTGAAATGAAGGAAGGATCTGTCGTCGCTACAAACCACTACGTTTATGAAAATGGCGATTGGAGAAAAACTGCCGATGAAATTGAATATGAGGTTGGTGCTTGCGTTATAGAACGTGAAAATGAAAAGATTGTTATTGGCGATAAATACTACATCTGCGAGAATAAGGCTTGGAAAAATATTTCCGAAGAAGAATATGGTCTCGGTTATTGTTCCTCAACAAATGAAGGAGTCGTTGAGAAGCTGGATAATGTGTATTACATCTGCAAATCTAGTAACTGGATGATTGCTACAGCGTTGGAGTATGACACCTATGGGGTGGCTTGTTCTAAAGATGGCTCGATTGTAGATGGAAATGTTGTCTCGGAGAATAAATATGTATGTGATGCAGGATCCTTTAGAATAGCAAATGAAACAGATGTTTCTTTAAATTTGGGATGTGTTAGTTATACAGAAGGTGAAGTTATTAATAAATTGACATCTGATGAGGTTGCATATGCGTACAAATGCACGAACTCTTTATGGGAATCTTCTGTAATAAGTTTAGAAAATAAATTATATGATTCTCGTGATGGTCGGATCTACAAAACTGCAACTATTGGGAAGCAAGTTTGGATGGCTGAAAATTTGAATTATGCGGATAGCATCAGTTATCCCGGTATGAAAACACGAAATTGGTGCTATGGTAATTATCCGAGCCGTTGTGCCAATTACGGCCGCCTTTATACCTGGGCTGCCGCTATGGATAGTGCGGGGACATTCAGCGAAAATGGAAAGGAATGTGGCTTCCGCAAAACATGTTCACATACTCGTCGCGTTCGAGGAATTTGCCCAGAAGGTTGGCATTTGCCTGATACAACTGAATGGAATACTCTGTTTTCTGCAGTGGGGAGTTTTTCCACTGCTGGAAAAATGCTAAAATCAACGAGTGGCTGGCAGGTTGTTGGTAACAGTGGCTATAATGGTAACGGTATGGGCGCCTATGGTTTTGATGCGTTGCCTGGTGGTGGTCGCATAGATGGGTACTTTCATAACGAAAGATATAGCGCATTCTTTTGGTGTGCTACGGAAAAAACAGATAACTATGCCTATCATGTATATTTTTCGTATTCAGATGATTCGGCAGGTAGGTATTACCCTGAAAAGGATGATGGTTACTCGGTTCGTTGCGTTAAAGACTGATAATTTGAGTATGTAAATGATGAACCGATTGCCCAAACACTTATATTATGCGGATGGTGCAGAAAATCAAGTCGAGACTCTATTTGTTATGGAGTCTCCTCATGCAGATGAATTACAAGACAACGTCAGTTTTCCGTGCGTAGGAAAGACTGGACAAAATATGACTGCGAAATTATGTCCAGAAGAAACTCAATCTCTTGGATTGTTGATTAAGGCTGGAGATAATGAATTTGTAAAAAAATACGCTCTTTTCGAAACGTTTAAATTTCCTTTAGGATTGGATATCACCGATGGGCTTAGTGACAATGAGTTGCTTTGGAAGGAAATGAAGAAATTAGACCGACTTCATTGTACTGATAATAGATTTAATCATTATGCTTCGTTAAGTGAGTTTTTTCGCCAAAACATCACTGTTTTTCCTAACACCTATCAAAGTTGTTTTGAACGAGCTATACAAACCTTTATCAATTTGAAAGAAATTGTCGTTTGTGGCTTTATAGCTCAAGCTATACTAATGGAAGTATTTGGTATACCCGTTCCAGAATATAACATTCGGAGAACGACATTATTCTTCAATAAAAATCTTGATTTATGCTTCATATGTCATCCAGCTCGTGTAAGAAATTGGCCTTATGTTGCAAGACAATCTCAATCAATTCTGTTGCCCTGAGTTTCCTGTTATGTAAATGCGAAAATAAATGTCATGTAACAGCACTTGAATCGAACAAGGGAACAGAAATTCTTGTCAAAGCAATAGATCCCGTTTTGCCGATAAGGATGGTGTCGCGGATATCTTCAACCGCTTTTGTGATAAGGTGTATCCTATTACAACATCGCCCGATTCACGTTATGGGAAATCCACATAAATAAGCAAATAAAAAGCCCCGACTCGTTAGAGCCGGGGCAATTTCTTTAGATCCTTCGACTTCGAGCCTCGCGACTCTCCGCTCAGGATGACACTTTCAGCTTAAGCCTGCTTGTAGCTGTCGAGCGATTCCACGCTCAAGCTCTTCACGAAGTTGTAGTGCTTCGCGACTTCGGCTTCGGCGAGGTTCAGGTACACCTTCACGCTCTTGTCGAACAGTTCAGGAGACTTGGTGGCATCGCGGAGGAGCAGCTGGCTCATCACGCAGTTGGCGGCCATTTCGTACAGGTGACGGCTGCAGAGGTCGGTGAATTCGTTGTTGTTTGCGGACTTCACGAATTCCACAGCTTCGTTGTACTTGGCGTCCATGGCCTTTGCGCGGGCCTTGAGTGCTTCGTATTCCGGGCGCACATCCTGAGCTTCGAATTCTTCGAGCATCTGGCTGTAGGTGCCGGTGGTCACGTGCGGGAGAGCTGCAACCGTCTGGAGCTGCGTCGTACCTTCGTAAATCGAAGTGATACGGGCGTCGCGGTACAGGCGCTGGCAAGCGTATTCGAGCATGTAGCCCGAACCGCCGTGAACCTGGATGCTGTCGTAGCTGTTGATGTTGGCGTATTCAGAGTTCATACCCTTTGCAAGCGGGGTGCATGCAGAGGCGAGCTTCTGGTACAGCTTGAGTTCGGCCTTTTCTTCGTCGGTGAGCTTGCGGTCACGTTCGATATCTTCGAGACCCTTGTAGATGTCCACGTAGCTGGCTGTCTGGTACAGCAAAGCGCGGCCTGCATCAAGGCGTGCCTTGATGTGAGAAATCATTTCGTACACAGCCGGGAAGTTCACGATAGCCTGACCGAACTGCTTACGGTCCTTGGCGTAGGCGAGAGCTTCGTTGTAGGCCATCTGGCTGATACCCACAGACTGGGCGGCAATGCCGAGGCGAGCGCCGTTCATGAGGGCCATCACGTACTTGATCAGACCGAACTTGCGGCGGCCGCAGAGTTCAGCCTTGGCGTTCTTGTAGACAAGTTCGCAAGTCGGGCTTCCGTGGATACCCATCTTGTTTTCGATACGGCGAACGTCAACGCCGCCGTCACGCTTGTCGTAGATGAACATGGAAAGACCACGACCGTCGCGGGTGCCTTCTTCGGAGCGGGCGAGCACCAGGTGAATGTCGGAGTCGCCGTTCGTGATGAAGCGCTTCACGCCGTTCAGGTACCAGCACTTGTCAGCTTCGCTGTAGGTGGCCTTGAGCATTACGCGCTGCAGGTCGGAACCGGCATCGGGTTCGGTCAAGTCCATCGACATCGTTTCGCCGGCGCACACGCGCGGAATGAAACGGGAACGCTGGTCTTCGTCGCCAAATTCATAGAGCGTCTCGATGCAGTCCTGCAGAGACCAAATGTTCTCGAAACCGGCGTCTGCAGAGGCGATCATTTCGTTGATGGCCGTGTAGGCGGTAATCGGGAAGTTCAAGCCGCCAAAGCGGCGCGGCATCGTGACACCGTTGAGGCCAGCCTTGCGGGTGGCTTCGAGGTTTTCATAAGTCTTGGATGCGTAACGAACGCGGCCGTTTTCGCAGTGCGGACCTTCGGCGTCCACTTCTTCAGAGTTCGGGAAGACAGTGTTTGCGGTGATGTCGCCAGCGACTTCGAGCACGCGGTTGTAGTTGTCCATCGCGTCGGCAAAATCTTCCGGCGCGTAGTCGAAAGCGTCCTTGTCGGCATAGCCCTTTTCCTTGAGCTCGACAATGCGCGGCATCAGGGAATTGCTTTCGAGGTTGAATTTAATCTCGGGATGATCTGTATAAAAATTCGCCATATCGCCTACTTATTGTTTGCCTTGTAATACTTGATCATCTTCGGGAGAACTTCTTCGACGGTGCCGTTAATCACGTAATCAGCGATAGCGTTGATCGGAGCTTCGGGGTCGGAGTTCACGGAGATGATGATACCTGAATCCTGCATGCCAGCGAGGTGCTGGATCTGGCCGGAAATACCGAAAGCGATATAGACCTTCGGGCGGACCGTCACGCCAGTCTGACCGATCTGACGGTCATGATCGACGAAACCTGCGTCCACAGCGGCGCGGCTAGCACCGACTTCAGCGTGGAGTTCCTTGGCAAGTTCAAACAGCAGGTCGAAGTTTTCCTTGGAGCCCATGCCGTAACCACCGGCGACCACGATCGGAGCGCCCTTGAGGTTGTGCTTGGCCTTTTCCACGTGGCGTTCGAGCACCTTGACCACGTATTCCGTTTCC
Organism: Fibrobacter sp. UWB1; assembly: GCF_002210325.1. NCBI lineage: Bacteria > Pseudomonadati > Fibrobacterota > Fibrobacteria > Fibrobacterales > Fibrobacteraceae > Fibrobacter > Fibrobacter sp. UWB1. The sequence continues at coordinate 2,064 of NZ_MWQL01000014.1, read as the reverse complement.
GGAACGTACTTGGCCACGTCGTGCTTGATGACTTCGCCCTTGTAGTTCGGGTCCACGATTTCCTTCTTCATCACGCCTTCGCGCACGGTTGCCATCTGCGGACGGTGTTCCGGGTTCACGATCGTTGCGACGATGTTACCGCCGAATGCCGGGCGGATCTGGCAAAGCTGGTTTTCGTAAGCCTTCTTCACGCCACCGATGCTCATTTCGAAGCTGTCGATTTCGAGTTCGGTACAGTCGGCGGTAAGGCCGCTGTGCATGGCGCTAGAAATGCGCGGGCCGAGGTCGCGGCCAATCACGGTTGCACCGAGCAAGCAAATCTGCGGCTGCTCTTCTTTGAAGAGGTTCACCACGAGGGCTGCATGCGGGTTGGTGGTGTAGGGGAACAGGCCTTCGGCATCGAACACATGAACCTTGTCGACACCGTACGGGAACACCTGCTTTTCAATGCCATCGAGGCCCTTGCCAGCGCAGATGCACTCGAGCTGAACGCCGAGCGTGTTGGCCAGCTTGCGACCCTTGGACAAAAGTTCGAGGGAAACGTCAACGACGGTCGTGCCCTCAATTTCGCAATATACAAATACGTTATTCATAGGCTAGCCAATAATCTTCTCGTCTAAAAGTTCCTTGATAAGTCCTTCAACGTCGGCGTCGCTCGCGGTAAGCGTGCGGCTTTCCTTCGCCTTGAACACGATGTTCTTGACAGCCTTCACGTTCGTCGGAGAACCGGCCTTACCAATCTGCGTCGGGTCGGCGTCGATGTCTGCGGCACCCCACTGCGGGATGTCGAGGTAGGGCTTCTTCGCGATGAGGGCGGCGTACTTTTCGGCGGCTTCCGGAGCGCGTTCGGCGACGGCGGTAGCGTTCTTGTACTTCATGATACGCTTGGCGTTGCGCGGGCGGCAGGGCGCTGCACTGCCGTTCACGGTCACGACCAGCGGGAGCGGTGCTTCCACCGTTTCCACACCACCGTCAATATGGCGGCGGATCACGACCTTGCGGGCCTTCTCGTCGAGGCTCAAGATTTCTTCGGCGTAGGTCACCTGGGTAAGGCCGAGCTTTTCTGCAATCTGCGGACCGACCTGGGCGGTGTCACCGTCGATAGCCTGGCGGCCACCGAGAATGATGTCATAGTCGCCGACCTTCTTGACGGCCTGGGCGAGCGTGTAGCTAGTAGCGAGCGTGTCAGCGCCACCGAGGGAACGGTCCGTAATCACGTAACCGCAGTCGGCACCGCGGTACAGAGCTTCGCGGATAACTTCGGCAGACTTCGGGAGACCCATCGTCAGCACAGAGATGGTGGAACCCGGGAACTGGTCCTTCAGGCGAAGGGCTTGCTCCAGGGCGTTCAGGTCTTCGGGGTTGAAGACCGCGGGCAATGCGGCACGATTGATAGTACCCTGCGGCGTCATGGCGTCCGGGCCTACGTTTCGTGTATCAGGTACTTGCTTGGCAAGCACAACGATTTTAAGACTCATATATCCTAACTATTGATTTACGGTTAATGTTTAGTTGGGGTACAAGATAGAAATAATCGCTTGTTCAAAGCGCCGCCAATCACATCTTTTTGCTTGTTAGCGTCTTGTAATAATTCTGTAATATTTTAGTAATAAACGGATTCCGCAGAATGCGTGCCGAAATTCCCCGCCCTCTGTCTTCCCGGCGAAGGCCGGGACCTCCTTTTCCCGCCCTCTGTCATGCCGGATCCAATCCGGCACCTCCTTTGATGCCTGAAAGGGAGAAGTCTCTCCCTGGCTCGCACTTCGTTGCTCACCACCCCCTCGAACGGGCGCTCAATCGCCGCGCCCGTAACGCCCCGGCTTCAAAATGCCCACGGCTCCAGAAATGTGCCGTGTGGAATGAATTGCTCACTGTCTTGCCGCACTTGATGCGGCACCTCCTTTCCCCGCCCACGTCATGCCGATGAAAATCGGCATCAGCTTTTCATGTCCGAAAAAAAACGCTCCGGCTCAGCCTGCTCCGCACGCTTGCATGGCCTCGGGCTTCGCCCTCTAATGTTCGCTCAACGACACATTTTCTTCCGCCTTAGGGCATTCATCTCCG